>DYNR01000428.1 GCA_020720945.1 Chthoniobacter flavus
AATGGAAATCGCCTTCGTATTGACCTTGCTCGTTGCCGCTCTGGTTCTCTTCTCTACGGAAAAAGTCTCCGTCGATATCATTACCCTTTTGCTCCTCATCGCCCTGATCGTCGGCAAAACACTCACGCCAAAAGAAGCCTTCGCCGGATTCAGTAGCGACATCCTCATCATCCTGGGTTCGATCTTTATCATCAGCGGCGCCATGCAGGAAACGGGTCTCCTCGACCAACTCGGCGAATGGGCGTTCCGCCTCGTCCGCGCCAGCGAAAATAAACTCCTCATCACCACCATGTCCCTGACGGCCGGGCTTTCCTCGTTCATGAACAACACGACGGCGACGGCTCTCATGCTCCCCCCCGTTTCCGCCATGGCAAAAAAGGCGGGAGTCCCTTCCTCGAAGGTTCTCATGCCCCTCGCCTTCGCTTCCATCCTCGGCGGAACTTGCACGCTCATCGGCACTTCCACCAATGTCGCCGTCTCCGGCTACATCGCCTCCATCGACCACCTCGCCCCGGTCGGAATGTTCGAAATCACCCCCATCGGACTCCTCGTCTGCTTCTTCGGCTTCGCTTATATGATGTTCCTCGGGAAACGCTGGCTCCCCGCCAACCAATCTTCGGACCAAGTGGAAGCCTTCGGACTCCGCCCCTATGTGACGGAAATTTCGATCCTGCCAAACTCCCCCATCGTCGGGCAAACCGTCGGCGACTCCGACCTCTCGATCCTGAACTTCCGCGTCATCAAAGTCCGCAGAAACGGCGGGGAACTCCGCCCCGACGCGAAACTGGTTTTTGAAGAAAACGACATCATCTTGGTCGAAGGCCGCATCGAAAACCTCCGCAAAGTCAAAGTCATCGAAGGAATCGAACTCCTCCCCGAAAGAAAATGGACGACACGCGATTTTGAAACCGAAGATATGCGCCTGGCCGAAACCGTCATCCTCCCCCGCTCGGAAGTCATCGGCAAAACCTTGCGCCAAACGGACTTCCGCACCCGTTACAGCCTGGCCGTCATCGCGATTTACAGAAAAGGAAAACCAATCTCAAACGCCCTGGCGGACACGGTCTTGCGCACCGGCGACACCCTCCTCGTCCAAGGCTCGGACAAACGAATCCAAGTCCTCCACGACGGCGAAGACTTCGCCCTCCTAGAAAAACACACGGTCGCCCCCCTGCGCGCCCGCACGGGCATCGCCGTCCTAGCAGCCTTCCTCGCCGCCATCGTCGGCAGCGGATTCGACATCCTCCCTCTCTCCGTCTGCTTCTTGTCCGCCGCCGTCTTCTCCGTGCTCATCAAAGCGATTTCGGTGGAACGCGCCTACGCCTTCGTGGACTGGCGCCTCCTCATCCTCATCGGCGGAATGACGGCTTTCGGCACGGCCATGGACAATTCGGGTGCGGCGGACTTTTTGGCTTCTCTCATCACCACCCACCTCGCCCCCCTCGGCACCATGGGCATCCTCGGCGGCTTCATGGTCTTGACCGTCATCCTCACCCAACCCATGTCAAACGCCGCCGCCGCCCTAGTCGTCCTCCCCGTCGCCGTCGCCGCCGCCCAAGAACTCGGCGCAAACCCCCGCACCTTCGCCATCGCCATCATGCTCTCGGCTTCGATTTCTTTCATCGCCCCTTTCGAGCCTTCCTGCATCTTGGTCTATGGTCCCGGCAAATACAAATTCAGCGACTTCATCCGCATCGGCGGCGGCCTCACCCTCGTCTCGATCCTCGTCCTCTGG
>DYNR01000429.1 GCA_020720945.1 Chthoniobacter flavus
TTTTTTTCTTTCGTTTTCGGCGTTTTTTTTGCCGCTGCTGTTTGCGGGGGAGGGGGGATTGTGCGTGCCGCAGATTGCGTGGGGTATCTGGAACCGGAACGGAGCATCCGCATTTCCGCCGCAGAACCGGGGATTGTGCGGGAAGTCCTCGTCCGGGAGGGGCAACAAGTGCAGGCGGGCGAGGTGCTGGTGAAGATGGATGCGGAGGTTTTGGCGTTGGAGGCGAAGATGGCGCAGGAGGAGTTTGAGATGCAGTCCCGGCGGTTGGAACGATTGCGGGGGCTGCTGCCGCAGAAATTTGCATCGGAAGACGAGTTGCTCCGCGCCGAAAGCGACCACAAAATCACCGCACTGCGAAAACAACGGATCGAAGCCCAGATCGAACGACTGGTTCTCCGTAGCCCCATCGACGGGGTCGTGACCGAGTTGCGCTTCGATGTCGGCGAGGGAATCCAGGGCACAAGCTCCCATGTCGCGACCGTAGCAAAACTCGACCCGATGCAGGTGCAATTCAATGTCCCGCTACGGGCGGCGGCATCGCTTCATTTGGGGCAAACCGTCCAAGTCGGATTCCCCGATACCGCCCAGACAAGAGATGGAATCGTGGAGTTTATTTCCCCCGTTTCCATTCCCATCGTGAACACAGTCCGGGTAAAAATCAGCATCCCGTCCCCTGGCGACCTGCCTTCGGGAATCAAAGCAATCCTCAAAATCGAAGAATAATTTTTCAAAAATCAATTTTCAATCTAATAAAAAATATGAATACAAACACGAAAGAAAAGACAGAAATCCGGGTGAAGTTTGATGTTTCGGAGGCACTTTATGCGTCGCAAGCGTTGGTGCAAGCGGGGGCAGAGGAAGTCATTTTGGATTTTTCCTCCGGGATTATTTCGGATGCGACGGGGGCGAAGGTCATGCCGATTCACACGCGGATTGCCATGAGTTATGCGGCGGCGCGTCGTTTGTCGTCCGCTTTGAACCAAACCTTCCAGCGGTTGGAAGAAGGAAAATCGGCACCATCGAACTGAACGGAATGCCTGCCGCACAGGATTCTCCCAGCCTTTTGCCCGCCCCTACTCCCGCCCCTGCTGCTTCGGCGGATGCCAAAGCGGTTCTCCGTTCTTTGAAAAAAGCGGTTGGCGCGGATGCCGTGCAGTTGGTTTCGTTTGCGGGAAATCCCCGCCTTTTGGAGGACGAATCCCCCAGCGAGGAAATCTCCGGCAACCTCTTGCGGGCGGCGGGCGATTTGCCTGCGGTGGCGGCGGGTGCTCCCAGCATTTCCAACACCTACCGCTTCGGGGAGCAAATCGTTCATTTGATTGCTCGCTCGGCGGGAGATGCGGTTTGGTTGCTCGTTTGGCTCCGAATGCGGGAGGGGCAATCCGTCGATTCGGTGCAGGAAGCTCTCGCACTGGGGGTTCGGTCGCTTGCCGGCGGGCATCCAAGCTCCTTTTTTCTCGGCAGTGGATGGGAGGAGTTTGGCGCAGAGGTTTCGCCTTCCGAAAGACTGCGAAAGTTTTGCGGCAAGGTTGCGGAAGAATCCGGGTGCAAATCCGTTTTTTTGGCGAAGCGGGGATGGATGGGGTGGCGGATTGTTGGGGCGGCGGGTTCGTTGCCGGGACGCAATTCGGCATTGTCGCATGCGGTGTTGCACGGGGTAAAAGCGGAGAAAGGGGAGGGGACAGAGGCGGTGCTGGAGGAAATCGCCCGTGGGGTTTCCGCGTCGGAAGC
>DYNR01000430.1 GCA_020720945.1 Chthoniobacter flavus
CTTTTACTATTCCTGCCCGCTTTTAGACGGCAAAACACTTATCAAAAATCACAGCCATCCCATCTTCGGATTTCGGGTTCAAGAGGGGGAGCCTGTTTTGTTTTTGAAAATGCGGGGAGACATTCCGGTGGCGCGTTTGAATTGCTTGGAAAAAGCGAAAGGGTCGGCGTAACCCAAGCGTTCGGCCACTTCGGCGACGGAGAATTTTTCCAGCCATTTGCAGGCTGCCGTGATTCTTGCGCGAATCTGGTATTGGGCTGGCGAGAGCCCGTAATACTCGGCAAAGGCCTTGCGGAGATGGTCGTAGGGAACACCGAGCGGTGCCAAAAGTTCGGGAATCGGCGTGGAGCTTTCCACCCGATTTTCTAAAATGGCTCCGGCCCGTTTCAAAAGCGACGGGGCGAGTGGCGAGGTCGTTCTGTGCCGGTCGTGGCGGAAGTTTTTGAGGAAAGAGGCGAACAAAATAAAGCCGTCGGCGTAGTTGCTCAGAGAAGGCGATGCCAGCTCCAGAAAAAAGCGGCGGAAGCATTTTTCGATCCCTGCCGGAGCGGAAGTTTTCCACAGCGAGGTGTCTCGGGGGACGGCACCAATTTTGACAAGGTCTTCCCACATCCGGGCATCGCAACCCGCGAGCCAGTCGCGGTAAGGCTTCTCCTCGTTGATGGTGAAAGCACTCCGGGTGTCGGGTTGTTCTTGGAAACACCATCCCGGTCCTAAGAGATGCTCTTTGCCGTCGTCCGTGCGGTAGCAGACCTCTCCACGGAGGATGATACCCACGGAATAAACGGGCGAAAGTGCCTGCGAGGGACGGCTTTGCGGGGAACCTTTGATGCCTTGTTCCAAGCAAAAGAGATACCCTCCCCCGTCCTTGTTTTTCCAAAGGAACGCGTCGTGTTTGCGGTAGTGGTGCCCGTTTTTTACGCAGAGATTTCCGGCCCGTTGCATGCCCGTAGTTTACCCGTTTTTTCTCAAGTGGCAAGATTCCAAATTTGACATCTTGCGGCAGACGCAACTCCCGCCGGAAATTGCAAGATGGCTTGCGCAAACGAAAATCGCAGCCTGCCCCCCGAGTTTGAGTTTGTCTATCCGCATCACGCCTCGTGCTTGGGTTCGCACCTCGCCCGGCATTACTTTGCAATATGTTGCGATGATTTCGAATGGCCCAGGCATTTACCTATCTTCCGGGCGAATCCGGTGTGGTGCGTTCTGAGGGACGATTTCTTCCCTCCCCCGTAACACCATCATGCAAAACTCTTTTCGTGCAGTAATAGCACGGGGCGGTCAAGGCGGAGGAGCCAAGATTTTCAAGGTGGGGAAATACGAGCGGAGGTATCCTCGGTCGATTGCGGCTATGCGATCTGCCTGAACGCTTGCGTGGGCGGCGATGAGAAAATCCGGTATGAGATTCAGGCGAGGCCCACCGTTGCGCCGGTAGCGCAGGAAAATCTGGCCGGCGAGGTAAGCGGACGATGGAGTGATGGGATCATAAATGATGTGGAGGAGGTCCAAATCTGCCTCGGCATCTTCCACTTTGCGATAGGCGATGGAAAACTCGGCGAAAGCGATGGGCGAGACGAGGAGTTCGCCTTCGTTTGCCGCAGCTTGCAGGCAAGAACACCAAGCCTGCCAACCGGGTTGTTTCTGGGAGAGCAAGAGGAGGACAGAACTATCGAGGGCGGTGCGCATATCGCAAATCGTATCAAGTTACTCGGCTCTCGATTGCTGTTC
>DYNR01000138.1 GCA_020720945.1 Chthoniobacter flavus
AACACCTACTCTTTTTCCGTTTTTTTGTAAGTTTTCGCAGCTTCTTTGAGGCGTTTTGCTATGGTTTTTCGCAAGCTTTGGGGCGCAAGCACTTCGGCGTGTTCGCCCCAGGAAAGCACCCAACTTTCGAGATCGGGTGCCAAACCGACTTCCATTGTCAAAACCACTTCCCCTTTTTTTGAAGTTTCCAGCTTTTGCGAAGTGTGCCATTTTCGTTCGGCGGCGATTCTTGCAGCCAAGGGATCGAGCAACAAAGAAACTTTTTCGGTTTCCTTCGCCTGGAATGCGGAAAAACTCCCTGCAAAGAACTTCCCGACATCAAAATCTTTCGGGCGCAAAAAAACCCGACCTGTGGCTTCCAACCTCGTCATTCGAGAAATCGCAAAGGTGCGGATTGCGCTTTTTTCGGGGTCGTTTCCGATCAGATACCACTGGTCGGAGATGCAGCCGAGGTGGTAGGGTTCAAGCCGCCTGCGGGAAAAATCCTGCCCGGAAAGGCCGTGGTAATCGAAGGCCAGTTCGCGGGATTTCATCACGGCATCCGTCGCCAAAGAAAACGCTTCTAGCTCGGAATGGGCGAGGCTCGCGGGTTTGAAAGAAAACGCTTCGGCGAGTTGGTGGACGGAAACGCCTTCGCTTTCGTTCATGCTCGCCGCTAATTTTTCAAAAGCGGAAATGATGGGTTTTTCAAAGGGGGTTCCGCGGTATTGTTCGACGGCTTTGTGGGCGACAAGCAAGGCGACGAGTTCCCCGCCCGTAACCGTCATGGTGGGCAGGGCGGTGACGGGTTTGGAGTAATAAAAACCGTGGTGCACCGCATCGTATTCGATGGGCATTTCCCACTGGTATTTCATGAAGTCAATGTCGCGCTGGATGGTTTTGTAGGAAATCTCGAGCAAGCCGCCGAGCTGGGAGCAATTCGGGTATTTTCCGGATTTGATTTGCTCGTGGATTTTGAGCATTCGCACCAAGGGCGGCCGGGTGGAAGGCTGCGTTTTCTTCTCGGGAGGGGAAACTTTTTTTTTCATCCTAGCGTCCGGTCATCGGTTCATTGGGAGTGTTCCAAAAGGGACTGGCAAACCGTGGCGGCATCGAAATGCTTGCGAGCGAAGTCTCGGGCCGCCGTGCATTGATTTTCGTAATCCGCCTCGATTTTTGCGATCGCTTCCGCGGCGGATGCCGTGTCGGTGAAGGCAAAAACCCCTGCGCCAGAAGGGAGAAACTCCGACCAGCCAGTTTCTTGGACGACGGCAGGACGCCCCGCTGCCAAGTAACATGCGGTGCGGCAACTGAACCACCCGGTTTTGGCTTGCACATAACCGTTTTTTGCGACGCTCCATTCGCCTTTGGAGGAAACCAAAAAATCTTGGTAGGCTCGGTGGTCGGGGATCACTTCGAGCGGTTCGCGGATTTTCCACCCTTTGGATTCGAGCATTTCGGTCGGGCGCAAATTGCCTTGCCCGCGCCCCATGGCCAAAAGGAAATGGCTGCGCGTCTGGCCAGGCAAATCGAGGAATTTCGCAAACTCGACATCCTTTTGCCCGTAAGACCGTCCTTCAAACTCCACGGGCGGATAGCTGACCCAATTCATCACCGTCGTCCACGCCCCCGCCGCCGGGTTGCCTGCATCCGCCCGCAAGCCTTCCCAGCAATCCATCGCCACGGGTTGCACGGTGGGCTTCCAGTCAAACTCGGAAACGGGAACGAGGCAACCGGGTTTTCCGACCCCCAAGCCGAAGGTGAAGTGCGCATCGTGCGCCCGCATCCGTTCGAGTCGCGCGCCGTCCGCATCGCCGTGCAAATGGATTTGCGTGAACATCGGGTCCCCGTCGATGAAAAGTTTTTTCGGGATTTTCGAGGAGGCTTCCCGCAACCAGCAAGCGCCGGAAACATTCACAAACACATCGGCTTCGGCGATCGTTTTTTCTGCCAGCGCGGCATCTTCGATCCCGTGGTATTTCCCGTCGGGTTCGTTCCTGTAAATCCAGCGGTCGCCCAAATCAAAATCCGCCAAAATTTCAGCCAAGTGGCGGACATTGCTGGAACAATCGTCGCAAATTTCTTCGCGTTCGCGGTGGTAAGGCCACATCCCCGTATCTTCCAAATACCAGACCTCGTGCCCCAGCGCACGAAACCCTAACAAATACTGCACATAGTCCCAAACGACTCCGCCAAGCGCATACTGACCGACTAAACCAGTGACTATAATTCTCATAAAAATCAGAAAAACCGAACCCGCCGTGCGCGCTACCGTTCCCTTCGTTCCGGCAACCTGCCGTCGGCTTCCACGAGCAAGGCGTAAAGCGGTGCCAGGGCTTGCGGCAAAATCCGCGTGTGGCCGATGACGGGCATGAAATTGCTGTCGCCCTCCCAGCGCGGCACGATGTGCAAATGCAAATGCTCCGCGAGTCCCGCGCCCCCGGCTTTCCCGAGATTCAGGCCGACATTGAACCCCTGCGCCCGGACGACCTCTTTCAAAAGCTCTTGCGCCCGCAACGCCAGCGCCCACAAATCCATGACTTCTGCCCCCGACAACTCGCCCATCCCTTCGACCCTGCGCTTGGGCACCGCCATCAGATGCCCCGAGGAATACGGGTATTTGTTCATGATCAGGAAACAAGTGGCGTTGCGTTTAATAACCAAAAACGCCGCATCGTCTTGTGCCTGAGCAGCTTCGAGCAAAAAGTTTTTTCCGCTCCCGTGCTCGGCCTCGTAATACTCGACCCGCCAGGGTGCCCACAACGCTTCGACTTCTCGTTTCGGAAAACTCATGGTTTTTTGGTTTTGGTGCTCGCGGTTTTTTCCTGCCGGGACAGCTCGATCATGTCTTGCAAAATGAGGAGGGTTTCGGCGCGAATCACATCGGGAATGACGGGGGCGTCTTTGCCTCCCTTTTCAGCGTTTTCTTCGCCATCGGCGAGCGGACCCGCCTCGTCGTCGTAAGCTTTCTTTTTGTCCGCTTTTTCAAAATCCACCTTCGCGAGATTTTTTGCATCCACTTGGTCTAGGGTGAGGTCGTAGGCGGTCGCGGGCAAGAGCGCTCCCCGCCGTTTCCTTTCCGCCGCCCGCGCTTCTTTGCGCTCCTTGTCGGCAGACACCTCGGCTTTCCGTTCCGCCCGGTTCAACGAGAGGGAGTTCCTTTCGATTTTTTTGCGGAGGCGCGCCATGTCTTCCTCGATGTATTGGAACTCTGGCTCTTTGGAAACACGGTTTTTTGAACGGCCCCGCAACTCGTCCAAAAAGGCGAGAGGGCCAGGCGTGGAGGAAACGATGCGGCGCGGTGCCACCTCGTCGTAAGGCAGCGGGTTGACCAGCGAACCCTCCCCGATTTCATCCGTGTCCGTCATGGAAGGCAACACGATATCCGACTCGACCCCACGGTGTTGCGTCGATCCGCCTTTCACGCGATAAAATTTTTGAATCGTCATTTTCAGCGACCCGGCATTGGCAGAACCCGAGCTGAAAAACGGCATGAACCTACCGATGTCGATGACTTGCTGGACGGTGCCTTTGCCGAAACTCCGCTCATCTCCGACGATGAGAGCGCGCCCGTAATCCTGCAACGCCGCGGCAAAAATTTCGCTCGCCGAGGCACTGAGGCGGTTCATCACCACGACCATCGGGCCGTTGTAAAGGGTTTGGGGGCTGGAATCTTCTTGCACCGAGACCCTGCCATTCGTGTCCTTGACTTGGACGACGGGGCCTTCGGGGATGAAGAGTCCGGTGAGGTTGATCGCCTCTTCGAGCGAGCCGCCGCCGTCCCTCCGGAGGTCGATCACCAGCCCGTCGATGCCCTCGGATTTCAGGCGTTTGACCAGGCGGGAGACATCCTCGGTCGTGCTCTTGCGCGCGGCGCGCCCCCGCGGGTCCACATTGGAAGAGTAAAACGAAGGCAGCGTGATCCAGCCGATGCGCGCGCTTGCAAGCCCCTCGGATGCAGGCAGTTCGATAAGTTGCGCCTTTGCCTCCTGGTCTTTGAGCTGCACTTCGTCGCGTTTGATTTCGATCACTTTGCGCTGTGCGACATCCGTGCTTTCGGCGGGGATGACCAGCAGGCGGACGATCGTCCCCTTTTTGCCGCGGATTTTTTCCACCACCTTGTCGAGCTTCATATCGACGGTGTCTTCAAACGGTGCCGCGCCTTGCGCCACGGCGGCGATGCGGTCGTTGGCTTTGAGCCTGCCGTCCAAATCCGCCGGCCCGCCGGGGACGATTTCCATGATCCGCGCATACCCTTCGTCCGAGCGCAACACGGCCCCCACGCCCACGAGCGAAAGGCTCATCGAAATCGAAAAATTTTCCATTTCCGAAGGGCTCATGTAGTCCGAGTGCGGGTCGTAAGTTTGCGAGAGCGCGGAAAGGAAGGTTTTGACGACATCATCTTTTTCCTGTTCGTGGACATTGCGGAGGACTTGGTTGTAGCGGCGGGTGAGCACGGTTTCCGGCGAGTCGATGCGGGTTTCGCTCAAGTTTTCTTGGAGCAGATCGGCTTCCACGCGGTTGCGCCAGAGGCGGTCGGCATCCGCTTGGTTTTTGGGCCAAGGAGCTTTTTCGCGGTTGATTTCCACCGTTTTGCCAGAAGAAAAATCCATGGGCTCCTTGAGCAGTTCGAGGTTCTTGGCGACGCGGTCTTCGACCCGTTTGCGGTAGGTGGCAAAAATCTCGTGCGCGGGGCGCAGGTCGCCGCGTAACACAAACTCGTGCAAGCTCTTGCCGTATTTCTCGCGGAACTCCTCCACATCCGCATCCAAGAGGTAAAGGCGGTTGTAGTCGAGCATCCGCAAGTAGTTGTCGAAGAACTGCTCGGAAAATTTTGCGTCCAGCTTTTGCCTCGTGTAATGCCCCTGCTCCAGAAGCCGCGCCACCGCCGTCCCGACCTGCCCGGCATCCGGTTGCACCGCCTCTTTAGCTTGGGTAGAAAAAACGAGCACCGCCCCCGCAACGAGAAGCGGCAAAATTTTTGAAATGGGTTGAAATAACATACGGTCTATTTTTCTCTGTTGTAATCGAGAGTATTCTCGTTCACAACTTTAACTCTCAAAATGTCATGAAGTTCAATTGTTTTACAGGCGGCGTCTTTGAAACGAACGGTTTTTTACTCGAAGCACCCGGGGGCAACATCCTCATCGATGCCCCGCAAGGTGCTGCCAGTCACTATGCGAACAAAAAAATCGATTGTCTAGTGCTAACTCACGGCCACTTCGACCATGTGATCGATGCCGCCGCCATCATCAAGAAGCACGGGTGCCCGTGCATTATCCACGAAGATTCTTTGCCCCTCGTGACCGAGAAGGACGCGTTTTCCCGCTACGGCTTCGCTCTGGAAATAGAACCTTTTCAACCAGATACGCTGAAAAAAGAAGGCAAGGGACAGGATGTGCTCGGGCTTTCTTTCGACATTTACGAAGTCCCCGGCCACTGCCCGGGAAGCCTTTGTTTTCACCTGCCAGAAGAAAAAATTTTATTTGGCGGCGATGTGCTTTTCCGCAGGGGAGTCGGCAGGTGGGATCTCCCGGGCGGCAATGCCGATCTCCTTTTCACCGGCATCCGCACCAAGCTTTATCCCTTGCCCGAAGACACCGTTGTTTATCCTGGGCACGGCGACCCCACCACCATCGGCGAGGAACGCAAGTCGAACCCCTATGTCCGCCCAGATTAAACCGCACTCCCCCCGCTTGAACCCGTAAAAAAATGGCTCCCAAAAATATGAAAAACGAAAATTCCCAAGCCCCCGCGCCCTCGCCCCTTTGGTATTATGCAGGCGGTGCGCTCTCCCTCATCGTTGGCGCGGCATCCATCACCGCACCCTACCTCGCCTCGGAACTTTTAGTCCAACTCACGGGCGTTTTTTGCGTGGCGAGCGGTGTTATTCTTTTGATTTCCGCCCTTTTTGGAAAAAACAAAAAGCACTGGCTTTACGGTCTGTTTTCCGCCCTTTTGCGCGGGGTGGTCGGGGTCTTGCTTTTGGCGAATGTCATTGCAGGACTTTATGCGCTCACCGTGACGCTCGCCGCGCTTTTCGTTGTTGAAGGGCTTTTTGAGATGATTTTTGCCGTTTCGCTTTTTCGCAAAACGAACAAGGCGTGGCCGTGGGTTGCGCTCAATGCCATCGCCGCATTTGCGCTCGGCGGGATTTTGTTTTCCGATTTACCGGGAGATTCCACCTGGTCGATCGGTCTTCTTTTTGGGATTAATAGCCTCTTTTTAGGCGTTTCGCTCATCATGGTCGCCGCCCACCGCCCCCAATCCGTTTGATTTTTTGGGAAATCTCTGCGCTCGGGCAGATTTTCGATTCCGTGCAGAATAGCCATTGCCCGTGTTTGAAAGAGATTTTTGGATTTTGAGAAGCGGTCAAAAAGGATAAG
>DYNR01000139.1 GCA_020720945.1 Chthoniobacter flavus
CTTTTTCCTTTTTACTTCCCTCCCCTCCCCCTCCCAACCAGAAATCTGGCTCAGATCACTACGGAGACTTGGTGGACTCCTTCGCCAAACGCGGGAACCAGCGAACCACTAATCGGTTTGCCGTCCACAGTGATGGAAGTGGTTCCTTTGCAGCGTCCCGCTCTATTGTCGATGTGGATTTCGTAGGTCGCCCCGCGATAGCGTCGCCGCAAGGTCGCTTCCGGAATGGTCGCACTCAAACATGGGTCCATGAGCAACCCATCATAATGCCTGCGGGCACCGAGAATCCATTCGACTAGGCCCATGGTGAACCATCCGGCAGTTCCAGTCCGCCACGGATACCCGGATTTCCCGCGGACGGGATCAACATTTTGGTAACAATTGGTAAAACTGAAAGGTTCGATTTCGCTGTTCGTGATGGGGTTCGTCGGGCAATCCGGCGCGACTTTCAAGAAAGTGCGCCACGCTTCTTCGGCGCGACCGAGCATACAATCGGCAACGAGTTTGAAGCCCGCTGCGTGACAGTAGGCACCTCCGTTTTCGATAAAGCCGGGACGGATGCGGCAAAATTTCCCGATGCGAGAATCGTATTTTGTGAAAGGGGGAGCGCAAATGACGAAGCCCAAGGGAGTTTCGATGAAACGATCGACGGAACCCATCGCCGCGAGTGCCCGTTTTTCGTCGGCCACCTGTCCCAGCACCGCCCAGCTTTGCGTGTTGACGAAAATGCTGGCTTCCTTGTTTTTTGAAGAACCGAGGCGGTAACCATCTTCGCAAACCGTCCGCTGATACCATTCCCCGTCCCAAGCTATCTCGTTGATTTTGCGGGACATAGCAGCGTGGATTGCGCGGCATTCGGCAGCCACGGCACTCTCGCCGATCCTGTCGGCCAAGTCCGCGATTTCCAAAGCACCGAGGCACAGTTGCTGGCTGACCATGACGCTTTCGCGTGCGCCGGTGTCTTTGCTCGGTTCGAGTTGGTCGTTCCAATCCGCAAAGTGCTGGTCGCAGAGTCCGTTTTTTCCTAGGTCGCTGGCGAGATAGCGCAATGCCCGAAGCGTGTGATCCCAGACTGTCCCGACTTCTTCCGATTCAAAATAAGGAACCTTTTCTTTCAAGAAGTCGAAGTCGCCGCTTTCTTTGATCAGCCAAGGGACGGTCATCAAAATCCATGCTGGCTTGTCGCTGTAAAGGTGGCGGTTGAGTGGGCGGAAGCTGTGTAGCGGGGCACCGTCCGGTCTTTGGCTGGCCAGCGCGGAAAGGACATTTGCGCGTGCCGTTGGATAATCGAACAGAGCAATCGCATTGTCGATTTGCATATTGTCGCGGAACCCGCTCTTGTCCACGAGGTAAGAATACATCTGTTTCTTGACGAAGATGTTAATCAGGTGGGAGCGGTTTGCGTGCTCTTCGCCCAAGCCGACGCGGAACGCCGCCGCATTTTTGATTTCCGCTTCCGTTTGTTCCTGGAGCCAAGCGTCGATGGTTTCGGGGGAAAGCTTCTCGCGGAATGCGCGCACTTGCTCTTCGTTTTCGCAGGCACCGATGGCAAAATCCAGCCGCAGTCGTCCACCCGCAGGAATTTCTTTTTTGATTTGGACGGCACCGCAACAATCGGGGCCGAGCCCGGCTTGGTTATCCAGGTCTTCCCCGAAAAAAAGCCTCGGTGTCGCGGGGCTAAACTCCGAGCGGGTGAAGTTGTCGCGGTAGCCCGTCGCTGCTGTAATGCTTTCTGCTGCAATCAGATAACCGTTGTAAAAGGGTGCGGGGCAGGAGTGGTGGCGGTTGCGGACGATCACCCCGCCCATTTCGGGAAGCACTTCCGAGCTGTTGTCCTTATAGACGGTTTTCCCTTCGCTGTCGCAGCCGGTAAGCTGGAAAAGCGCGTAGGCAAACACGGAGATTTGGCGAGGGCGGTCTTCCAAGTTTTCGACGAAAATCGTGGTGATTTCGGCGGGCTCTTTCCTCGGGACAAAAACGCGCTGCGTGACACGGAGACCGGCGGCAACCCCGGAAATTTCTGTGCGTTCGGGGTAGTAGCGGCAAGATTTTTCGCTCGCGGGAGTCGGGCAAGGGGCACCCCACGGATTGAAGGCGACCCCGCTTTCTTCATCGCGGATATAAAAGTATTTCGCGTCGTAACCGACTAAAAGGCAGGTATTTCCTTTTGGGTCGCGGATTCTGCAAAAGCCGTCGCCGAGGTTGGAGACCTCGTTATACATCTCCACTCCGCCCCATTCGGTGTAATGGGTGTTCCGCCATTTGCGCGGAGGTTCGGCGGTCAGTTCGAAGCACCGTTCGTCTTCGTGGAATTGCCCGTAATTGGAAACTGTCGATTGCGTTGGATTCATTGGTTTGCGAGTGGTTTGCTGTTTTGAGTTGTGACGGCAAAAAAACGGGGCTGAAATTTTATCGCCGAGGAGGGTTATAGCCAAAAGCCCGCAAAAAAAAAGCTATATCCTCTCGTTTTCGGGGAGTGGCAGGTGGGACAGTTGCAGATATTTGCGTTTGCCGAATGAGAGGGATCGGGGTAAAACCTCTTCCGAAATATGGACAACCAGAAACTATTTGGGACAGACGGGGTGCGTGGCACGGCAAACTTGGATCCGGTGACCGCGGAGTTGGCGATGCGTTTGGGGCGGGCCGCCGCGCATGTGTTTTCGCAAATGCCGGGTTATTTGGGGCATGGGGCGCGCAAGCGGTTGGTCATAGGCAAAGACACGAGGGTTTCCGGTTATATGCTCGAAAGTGCGATTACGGCAGGAGTGCTTTCGATGGGGTTGGATGTGCTTTTGATCGGTCCATTGCCGACTCCCGGGGTCGCTTACATGACGCGCTCGCTCCGCGCCGATGCGGGGATCGTTTTGACCGCTTCGCATAACCCCTACCAAGACAACGGGATCAAGTTTTTTCGGCACGATGGCTACAAGCTCGACGACGAGGCGGAGGCGCAAATCGAGAGGTTGGTTTTCACCGACGAGTTGGACGGCATCCGTCCGACGGCGGAGGGTTTGGGAAGGGCGAAGCGGATCGATGATGCGCTGGGGAGATACATCGAATTTGCAAAGCAAAGCTTTCCGCGAGCGAGGACGCTCGAATCCATCAAAATCGCGTTGGATTGCGGGAACGGGGCGGCTTACAAAGCTAGCCCTATGATTTTGAGGGAGTTGGGAGCCAATGTCACCGTCATCAACGACAACCCCAACGGCATCAACATCAATGCGGGATGCGGGAGCACCTATCCGGAGGAAGTCCAAAAACTGGTTAAAACAATCGGGGCGCAAGTAGGAATCAGCCACGATGGCGATGCCGACCGCGTCATCCTTTGCGATGAGAACGGCGACATCGTGGATGGGGACGAGATTTTGGCAATTGCCGCCGAAGATTATTTGAAGAGAGGATGCCTTGCTGAAAATACGCTAGTGGCGACGATCATGAGCAACTGCGGTTTGGACGAGTTCGTCGAAGGGCTGGGCGGAAAGGTTTTGCGGACGAAAGTCGGCGACCGTTATGTGATCGAAGAGATGCTGGCGAAGAATTTGAATGTAGGCGGGGAGCAAAGCGGGCACATGATTTTCCGCGATTATTCGACGACGGGAGACGGCATCGTGAGCGCGTTGCAAATTTTGCGGATCATGGTGGAAACGGGGAAACCGTTGTCCGAGTTGAGGCGGTGTTTGAAAAAATATCCGCAAGCCCAGAGGAATTTGAAAGTCGCCAGCAAGCCGCCGATCGGAGATTTGAAAGAAGTATCGGCGAGGGTTGCCGAATGCGAAAAGGCGTTGGCGGGGAAGGGGAGGGTGCTTTTGCGCTATTCGGGGACGGAGCCGAAAATCCGGCTTTTGATCGAAGGGCGAGACAATGAGGGCATCGAAAAAAGTGCGGATTGGATTGCTGAAGCCATCGCAGAGGCGATCGGCGCTTGATACGGGCGATTTTCGCCGGCGATTTTCTTTAGGCACCCCTTTGCGCAAAAGCCGGGGGTTCAGCCATCCCATTCTTCGCAGGCGGTGATGACCCACATCCCGCTTTTTTTCCGCAAGGAGTAAGAGCGGAATCCGCCCGCGTTTTCCGCTTCGCCCACCACGACGACCGCGTTTTTCCCATCGTTCGATTTTTCGACAAAAACGAGGTGGAATTTTTCTTTCCCATCGCGGAAATCGATTTTCACTTTCTTTGGGGAAACGGAAGGGGAACCTACTTGGATTTTCCCTTTCCGGCTTTTGAAAATTTCGTCCATCATTTCGCGGTAAGCGATTACTACGGGAGGATCGACCGCTTCTTCGTTTGTTGGAATTGGTTGGTTTGCAACGGGTTCTGCCGATAGGTTCGCAGGGAGCGCAGCAGAAGACGGGGGAATTTCAGGCAAGATCGGATCGTTGGCGACTGGCGGTATTTTTTGCGTAGTTCCATTGTTCGGATTCGATTCCTTCGGGGACTTCGGCGGCTTCGGCGGGGGGCCGGGGACTTCTTGCGGTGGAGGGGGAACATAGTTTTCCGTTATTTGCCCGATCCAGTCCGCGCGGTTTTTGACCAAAAGAAAAACGCCCACGCCTCCGATGGAAAAAAAGACAAAAAAGACCGCGGCAAGAAATGCGAAAACTGCGGCGTAGCGAATCCAAGAGCTCTTTTTTTGCCCGGTTTTTTCGCACGGTTTGCAGATGGTTTTTCCTGCGTCGCACGGTTGGCCGCAGCGTTTGCAAGTCCCTGTTGTAAAAGAAGTATTGCTGTTTTCCATAAAACTAAAATTTCTTGCCGCCCGCCGTTTGTAGCCATTCGAGGGAAGCGTATCGGGCGGCGGCGATTTGCCCGATTGCGTCCAAATCTTCTTGGGAGAAAAACTTCGGTTCTTTTTCCTGGCAGAAGCGCTCTCGCATTTTTTCTTTCACTTGCTCGCGCAGGCTTGCGGATACGCCGAGGACGCTACCCTGGTAGAGCAAGCCCGCGCGGGTGCGGCGCATTGCCCCGCCCGCGAGTTTTCCGGATTCCCCTACGACATCGTGCGCTACGGGAGCGGCGAAGCAATCGCTGCCCCTCGGCGCGTTTCCTGATTCGGCGAGATCGGCAGCGACCCCCGCCGCCGATAGGGCTTCCTGCACGCACCCGTGAATCCTGCGGTAAATTTCCTCGCCTTTTTCTTTTGCGAGAGGCGAAGAGATCGGAATCACGAGCGAAAAAGTGATGTCGTCCCCGTGGAAAACCACGCCGCCGCCCGTCCATCTGCGCGTCAGTATTTTGTTTGGAAGTCTTTCTCGCAGAGCGAGATAATCGCCGAAATACCCGAAAGTTACCTGCGGGGTATCCCAGATAAAAAAACGCAAGGCAGGTTCTTGAGCTTCCGCCAGCAAAAATTCGTCCGCCGCCATTTGCCTCGCGCCGCCAGCAGGTTGCGTTTCCACGATTTCTTGCATCCGCACAAACAAAGGACTCACCGGACACCTCCCGCCGTAAGGATGGCCTCTCCGATTGTTGGAGGCAACTCCTTCGCCCCCGCGGGGATGCGCCCGAGGACGGGCAACCCAAAATCATCCGCCAGCACTCGGGGGTTTGTGGGGTTCGGAGGTGTTCCCGGCAATTCGTTCAGAATTACACCCGCCAAGCACGCGCCGCGTTGGCGGATATCGGAAGCCGTCAAAAGAGTGTGGTTCAAACAACCCAAGCGATCGGGGACCAACAGCAAAACTGGAGCACCCAAGTCGCAAGCCCAATCGGCGACGCAATATTTGCTGCGGAGGGGAACCATCCATCCGCCCACCCCTTCGACAAAAACCGCATCGCCTCCCCCCATTTTTTTTTTGCACCAGCCAAGAAGGGAAGAAACATCGATTTCCGTTCCTTCCGCAGCGGCAGCCACGGAGGGGGCGGCGGGGGCAGAGAACGAGAGAAAACTGAATTCTTCTCGCGGTGGTGGGTTGCAATATGCTGATTCCAAGCAGGTTAGATCTTCATCGCCCCCACAGCAAACCGGTTTAAGAACCCGCGCAACCCTGCCCCGCGCTGCAAAAAAACGCGGCAACAACGAGCAAAAAAAGGTTTTCCCAGCTCCTGTATCCGTGGCGGTAACGAAAAAATTCATAGAAAAAACGGGGCTTTGAGCATCTTTCCAAGAATCGTTGTTGTCAAGATGCGCAAATCGGGGTATGAACTGTTCCCTCGCTTTTTTACGCGGGAGGAAAGGATGGGTGACAGAGCGGTCGAATGTGCTCGCCTGGAAAGCGTGTGTGCTTTAAACGGCACCGCGGGTTCGAATCCCGCCCCATCCGCCACCTCCCTCTCTTTTTGGTTTTCCGCCAGAAAGAGGTGCGCCCGAAAGCCTGC
>DYNR01000431.1 GCA_020720945.1 Chthoniobacter flavus
GCAATTCCGGAAGTTTTTTTCGACGGAGGCGGGAGAGGTCAGTTGCTCGGAGGATCTTCGTCGTCCTCCAAGTCGGAATCGTCCAAATCGTCGTCGTCGATTTCATCGAGACCTCCGCTCTCTCCCTCTTCTTTTTGCTCTCCGCCAGGCTTGCCTTCTTCGAGATTCTTCAAAACAGAACTCATGTCCTCGACTTTTGCAAACAGTTCTCCCGTAACGAAAATCGGCGCGCCTTGCTGGTAAGCGATCGCGATGGCATCGCTGGGCCGCGAATCCAAATCGACAACCTTTTTTTCCATCAACTCGTTGCTGGCGGTAATCCGCAAGCGCGAGAAAAAAATCCCTTTCTCGCAGTCCGTGATGATGGCGTATTCGACTTTAGCCCCGAAAGAAGCGAGCAGGTATCCGAGCAAATCGTGCGTGAGCGGCCTTTCCTTTTGCGTCCCTTCGAGATACATGGAAATCGCTTCCCCCAAATGATGCTCCACATAAATGACAAAAGTCTTTTTTTCGTTACCGAGAAAAACGGCGGTCCCGTTGTTGATCGGAAAAATGGTTTTGACGGCGATGGGGATGATTTCTTTTGTCACGGTTTCAGAGGGTATCGGAAGAGGAAGCGGCAAACAACCCGGGAAATTCTTTTTTCAAAAGTGCCAACAAAGTCGTCACGGGGAGACCGATGACATTGTTTTTGCAACCGCGCATCGAGCGGATCAACGCGCCTTCGGGGCTTTGTGCGGCGTAAGCACCCGCCTTGTCGTGCACGGGAACCCGCGAAAGATACTCATCGATTTCATCGGAGCGAAGGGGGCGAAAGGTGACTTCTGTTTCTTCGACAAAACGGAAAGCGCGAAGCTCTGGCGAGGAGCGAATCACGGAAACCGCCGTCAGCACGGCATGCGTTTTTCCCGAAAGCATTTGGAGCATCTCCTTGGCGTGTGCGGCATCGGCAGGTTTCCCGAATACGGTGTCTCCCAAACAAACGATGGTGTCCGCTCCGATCACAACATTTTCTGGGTGCTGGAGCGCCACGGCAGAAGCTTTGCGGAAAGCATTTTCCGCCGCGAGATCCGACGGGGGCAACGCGCCCGGAGATAGCTCTTCGACTTCTGGCTCCACGGCGAAAAAGCGCAACCCCGCCTCGCCCAATAAATCCTTCCGACGAGGCGACGCAGATGCCAAAACGAAGGGAGCTAACTCGTTGTCAGCCACGGAAATAAAACCTGAATCCGCGAGTTCTCACTGATTCAGGTAAAAAATTAACCCGCCCATTTTGCGCAGAAAAAAAGGGATCGGGTCCGCCGTCCCCACAAGCTTGCGGATTCTCAGAATTCGGCATCTAGGTAGCCGTCGTTGCTGCGGATGCTTTCCATCTGCTCGCGCACCCGCCGGGCAGAGTTCGGGTTGTTGACCGCCCGGGCCACGATGCCAGCGACCACGGGCAAAACAATCGCCGCTCCCGCCGCCATCAAACCAACCGCGAGTTTGTCGCGCACTTTGCTGTTGAGATACCCCGCCACGAGCAACCCGGCGCCGAAACCGACTGCGGCTTGCGACACGCCTGTAAGACTCGTTGCAGGAAGGTTGTGACCCAATTTTTCGATCGATTCGATAGAGAGAGATGGCATAGATAGCACCGGAGGCTAAAGAAAAACTCCCGCGATGACAACCGTAAAAAAAGAACTGGCAGAAATGTGAAACGCCTCAAAACAGCGGCAG
>DYNR01000140.1 GCA_020720945.1 Chthoniobacter flavus
TTTGCAGCCCAATTGATTACAGAGATTCACAGCAGTTATCTCACTGATTCAGGTAAAATTATAACCGCTGAAAAACGCTGAATCTACGCTAAAAAATAAAGAGGGTGGGGATGGTGGGCGCATCGACTGAAGGACTTTCCGTCCGCATGGAAGTTCATCCATTCTCTCTTCCCTTTCAGCGTAGATTCAGCGTTATTAAGCGGTTTCTCCCCTCGGTTTGCTCCTTATTCGGGAGAATTCGAAAAGCGGAGAAGCCCTCTTTGGCGATAGGAGTCGCGGGTTTTGCAGAGCGCGGAAAAGAGAGATTCCGAGGCTTGCCAGGAAAAGTTTTTTTGGAAGAGGGCGGGAGAGACGACCCAAGAATCGAAGAGCAATTCTTGGCATCGGTCGGGAGTGAGGCTGGGGACAGCTTTTCCGATGGCGGGGATTTTTTCCGAAACTGCGCCCAGTGCCCTGAGAAAAAGTTTCGGGATTCTTACGATGGTTGGATTTTTTTTGAGAGAGCGGGCTGTTTCGCGGATCAGGGCCAGGTCCGTGGTCGGTTCCTGTGCGGCGACAAAGTAGATGCCCGATTTGCCGGAGTCGGCGCCCAGGATTGCGAAAATAGCGGAAACCAAATCGTCCACGGAAATCCAGCTTAGTTTTTTTTCCTCCCGTCCCGGTTTGAAGCAGAGCGGGGATTGCGCCATCTGGAAGAGAGGCAAGGTGGCGGTGTCGCGGGCTCCGAGAATGATGGGCGGGCGGAGGATGACGGTTTCGTTTTTTTCGAAAAATGCTTCTTGTGCAACGAGTTCCATTTCCCGTTTCGATTTTCCGTAGAAGCTGATCGGGGAGCAGGGGGAAGATTCTTCGAGGGGGCCGGAGGGGGAGGGGCCGGCGGCGGATTGCGAGCTGAGCAAGATGGTGCGGCAAGAGGGCGGGAGTTTTGCCAAGAGATTGCGGGTGCCCTCAACATTGCCAGCAAAATAAGCGGCGGGGTCGTTCGAGAAAAGAGTTCCCGCGCAGTGGACGCAGGCGGTCGGAGAAAAGTTTGCTTTGCTGAAATTCCATTCCGAGGTATCGCCAGAAAGGATTTGCAGTTTTGGGGGAGGGGAAGGAAAGCCCTCCGTTTCCAGGAGGTTGGCGAGTTTCGCCGGATTGCGGACGGAAGCGGCAATCCGCTCTACGGACGGGTTGCGTAACGCGTTCAAAAGAAGGGTGCTACCCACGAATCCGGTGGTTCCAGTGACGAAAAGTTTCATGGTTGAGAATTAGTAAAACGGCTTGGCTGCGAACGAGATTTTAGGGAAGCGGAGAGATGCGCCCGATGCTCGGCGAACCGCGTTAGGAGTCGCAAAAAAAAGGGGGCAGAGAAAGCGGAAAATTTTTGTTTGCCAGAGGAGGGGAAGTTGGCTAGCGTGTTGGGTTGTTGCAGGTCGTCGTCCCGTCGGGCGGGGGCTGTCTCTTTTACGGTGGCCGTAGTTCAATGGTAGAGCGCCAGATTGTGGTTCTGGTTGTTGCGGGTTCGAGTCCCGTCGGTCACCCCATCTTTTTTCTTTTTTTCCTTTGGTGGTGGAAAAAACGGGACTTGGACTGTGTTGGGTTTTTGTGTAAAGGTTGGGTGTGTCAGCGCAAGATTTTCAGTTCGACCACGGCGTCGCCGAGGTTTTCGATGATATGCTCGGTCGGAGCGTGCCGTTTTATGCGGTGGGGTGTTCCAGCGCGGAGCGGGAGAGCATCAAGGCGAGGTGCATGGGAGAAGCTTCGGCGGTGGCGTGGGCGAGGCAGTATTTGGCGAGAAGGTTTTGTTCCCGAGCGGCCGGGGTTAAAAAATTTTGCGGGGTTTGCCGGCGTGTTGTCGGAGGGATGAAAAAAAGAAAAAATAAGGTTGCGGAAAATCAAAAAATCCCGATACTGCGTGGTGTCGGTGAGAGTTGTCTGCGGTTTTGTTTTTTGGCAAAACAAGGGGCAAATTTTCATTGGACGGGAACGCCGGTGTGGCGGAATTGGCAGACGCGCTAGACTCAAAATCTGGTATCCGCAAGGGTGTGGGGGTTCGAACCCCTCCACCGGTATCCCTTCCTGAGGGGCAAGAAGGAATCATGCGAAGCGATTTTGAGCTTCCTTTTTTAGAATTAAATGCTGCGGAGTGCGCGGGTATTTCCCCAAGAGTGGGCGCGGACTAGTGCTTGCGTGATAAATTTTTTGGCTTCCTCGATGGATTGTTGCAGAGGGTAGCCTTTCGCCAACCATGCGGCGATGGATGCCGAATAGGTGCATCCGGTGCCATGGGTTTCTGCATTTTTCAAAAACGGGGCGGAAAATTCGGCGCGGAATCCTTCGCCGACGAGGATGTCGATGGCTTCTGCGGTTTTCAGATGCCCGCCTTTGCAAAGGACTGGGATGCCGAATTTTTTTGACAATGCGAGGCCTTGGGTTTCCATATCCTCATGGGATGCAACGGGTTGTCCGGATAGGAAAACGAGTTCATCGAGGTTGGGGGTCACCAGGGACGCCATGGGGAGCAGGGTGTCGCGATAGATTTTGACGGCATCATTGTCCAGCAGGGGAGTGCCGCAGGAAGCGATCATTACGGGATCCACAACCAAAGAAAAGGAGGAGGATTTTTTTTGTTCGCGGAGGGTGTCGGCAACGGTTTTTGCGAGTTCTCTGTTTGCCAGCATTCCCGTTTTTACTGCGGCAATGGGGAAAGCTTCGAAGCAGGAAAGGATTTGGTCTGCTAAAATGGAAGGGGTGACGGTTTGGATGCTGAGGACTCGGCCGGGGACTTCTGCGACAATGCAAGTTACGGCGGTGAGCGCATAACAACCCGCAGAAGAAATTGCTTTGAGGTCGGCTTGGATTCCCGCTCCCGCTGAGTTGTCCGAGCCAGCGATGGTCAGGACAACAGGAGTGGGGGAGGCGAGTTGCCGGTTGGGTTCGGAAGATGGCGGCACTTTTTTTAGGAGGGGTTCGGCGACGGGGCGGAGAATTATTCGTCCCGCTGGGCGAGAAAAAAGTAAATGAGGTTGCCGATGCTCGCAACGAAAGCTGCGACATAGGTGAGTGCGGCGGCATTCAAGACACGGTTGATCCCGTCGGTTTCTTCCCCTGGCGCGATGAAGTTCATTTGTCCGAGAATCACTTTTGCGCGGCGGGAGGCATCGAACTCGACAGGGAGAGTGATCAACTGGAATACGGAGAGGACGGCAAAACAGAAAATTGCCAGATGGAGCAGGGGTAGCAGGTGGAAGAACATGCTAGCAATCATCACGGGCCAAAGGAGTTGCGAAGCAAAAGTAGTGACGGGAACCAACGCCATGCGGGTTTTGAGAGGGCCGTATTTTTTTGCGTCTTGGATGGCGTGCCCCGCTTCGTGGGCGGCGATCCCCAGCGCGGCAACGCTTGGAGTTGAATAGACTTCGGGAGATAGGCAAAGCCGTTTGTTTGAAGGGTCGTAGTGGTCGCCTAACATATCTCGGATAGCGACGACTTCGACATCGCGGATGCCGGCGGCTTGCAAAATTGCGCGGGCGGCATCGGCCCCCGTCATTCCAGAAGTTGCGCGGATTTGTTTCCAGTGCCCGAAAGCACTAGAAACTCGTGCTTGAGCGAAGAGGCCGAGAACCAAGGGCAAGCCAATGAGTAAGAGCCAGAGAGTCATAATAGTAAGAGTTCTTTGCGATCTAGTGTCCAGTCAAGCCAAAATCCTTGCATCCAAGTGATTGAATCATGGTGTGATTCAATCACTTGCAAATAGGAGCGTCGCTTGCGCGAGGATTTGGGAAACTTCAATCATCGGGTTGGCATTTGGCTGCTTGGATAGCCGTGACTGCGATTGTGTAAATAATGTCGTCCACCAATGCGCCGCGGGACAGGTCGTTGACGGGTTTTTTTAGACCCTGCAACATCGGCCCGATGCTGACGAGGTTGGCACTCCTCTGGACGGCTTTGTAGGTCGTGTTTCCAGTATTCAAATCCGGAAAAATAAACACGGTTGCCTTGCCCGCCACGGGGCTATTCGGAGCTTTGGTGACCGCGACTTCTTCGATGGCTGCCGCGTCGTATTGCAAAGGGCCATCAATGGGCAACTCGGGGCGCATTGCTTTGGCTAACTCCGTGGCTCTGCGGACTTTATCGACATCCACGCCGCTCCCCGATTCTCCCGTGCTGTAACTGATCAGGGCGACTTGGGGAGGAATCCCGAATTGTGTAGCGGAGTCGGCACTCTGCACCGCTATGTCCGCGAGCGTTTCTGCGTCGGGGTTCGGGTTGACTGCGCAGTCGCCATACACCAGCACCTGCTCGGGCAAGCACATGAAGAAAATGGAAGAAACGACCCTCGCGTTGCGGTGGGTTTTGATGAGCTGTAAGGCGGGGCGGATGGTGTTTGCGGACGAATGGACCGCGCCGGAAACCAGGCCGTCCACTTCCCCCAAAGCCAGCATCATCGTCCCCAAATACACATTGTCTTCCAATGCTTCCAAAGCGTCTTTCTCGCTGATGTTCTTGCTCTTACGCATTTCGACAAGAGGAGCGACATACTTGGCACGCGAAGCTGCGGCATCTAAAATTTCCAAGTCATCGGGCAAAACGATGCCATTGACTGCGGCGACCCGGCGGATTTCTTCGGGGTTGCCCAAAAGGACGCAGCGGGCGATCTTGCGGTGGAAGCAAGTGACGGCCGCCTGGATGGTTCTCGGCTCATCGCCTTCCGGCAAAATGATGCGCTTGTTGACTTCCCTGGCCCACGAAGAAAGCTTATGACGAAATGCTGCGGGCGACATTCTGACTTCCATTTCCACCTTGCAGCGGGCCTCGAGCTTTTTGACGAAAATATTCCTCGCGATGAAATCCATGACATGGTTCATCCTCTCCACATCGTCGAGCGGGACATCGGCACTCATCCGTGCCAAATCCAGCGCAGTCTGGTAGCTGCCCGTGGCAACTTTCATCACCGGCAACCCCGTGTCAAACGCCTTTTTGCAAATTGCCATCAAGTCTTCGTCCATCGTGCTGTCGGCACTCGTGAGCACCACCCCCGCCAAGCTGACCCCGTTCAACGCCGCCAGCGCAGCACCCATGACGACATCCTCTCTGTCTGCCGGCATCAGCAACAATGCGCCCGGAGCAAACACATGGTAAATGTGCGAAACCGCCCTTGCGCAAAGGGCGATGGAGCGAACGCGGCGCTTGTCAATGTCGCCTTCCACCAAAATCTCTGCGCCGAGATGCCGTGCGACATCTACGGTCCGATACGATTGCAAGTGCTGGTTCGACGGGATACCTCCCAAAATTTCAAAAACTCCCTCGTGGAAAATCGAGCAGCCTTTTTCCAGGCGATCCAATACGGCGGCGGCCTCTTCGACCGAAGTCGAAGCCACCAAGGGATCATCGTTCGACGAGTCCACGATCGGGACTACGCCGCTTTTGGCGACCGAACGGCTCTTCCCGATTTTGTTGATGATGCACCCGATGACCTGCGGGTGATCGATCCCACCGTAAAGCGCGGCCGCCGTCTCGAGCTTGAGCTGAAACTGCTGGGGCGACTCGTCCCCGATCGTCGCCACCAAGATGACTTCCGCATTGAGGCTGCTTACCATCATCCGGTTCAACCGGTTGTTGAACGCTCTCCCGTCCGACGGCAAAAGTCCTTCCACGATAACGACATCAGAATTTTCTGCCGCCTGCGCAACTTTTTCCGTCACGTGGTCCATCAAGTCGTCGATGTGGTCTTCGCGCACATAGGCATCCGCTTCCTGGATCCGGATGGAAGGAGAGGGCATTTTTCCCGTTGTCGAATAGATGAAAGCTGCCGTCGGGTCGATGTCCGACGCGCTCAACTGGTTCTGGGTGATCGGTTTGCAAAACCCGACCCTTATCCCCATCCTATCCAATGCCCGCACGACGCCGAGGCTGACGGAAGTCAACCCCACGCCAGTCCCTGAAGCCGCGAGAAAAAATGTGTGTTTCATAGGTAAAAAAAATCGTTTTGTGTTGGGAGTTCGGATGAGCGTTTCTCCACCCACCGTGCGGTTTTTCGCAGGCGGGCGGAAGTGTTTCCATTCCCTGTAACACTTTCCCGCCTGTTTGTCCACGAATCAAAAGCTACCCAAATCTTCGCGTAATTTAAAAAACGAAGAGAGCTGTTATTTCAGTTCCTTGCCTCTTGAGTCGCAAAGCGCCCTGGAGTGCGTGCGATAAATCTCCGCGCTCCAAAAAAGCCCCGCTGGATCGTGCTGTTCCCTGAATCAGTGAGATAACTGCTGTGAATCTCTGTAATCAATTGGGCTGCAAAGGCTTGGAAAAAACACGCAAAAGACCCAGGGGTATTC
>DYNR01000141.1 GCA_020720945.1 Chthoniobacter flavus
GGGGTAGCCCTGTTTCCAAGAAGGCGAGTTTTGTTGGAAAGATTCAGGGTTCCGGGCGACATTTTCCCGGATCAGATACCAGAGAGCCGCCGCGATCACCAGGCAGGTCAACTTTACTTTCCATCTGTGAAGGATCCATGTTCTCATATTTTTCAATCAGGATGTGGGCATTGAGGGTGCGGCGAAATTCTTCGATGTTTTTGGGGCGCAGGAGTTTGCCGTTTGAGCAGACGGAGACTTGGCCAGTTTCTTCCGATATGACGATGCAGATGGAATCCGTGTTTTCCGAAATCCCGATGCCGGCCCTGTGGCGGAGGCCTTCGCTTTTCCCCAAATCCTCGCGCTGGCTCAACGGGAAGATGCAGCCGGCGGCGACGATGCGGTCGCCTTTGACGATGACCCCGCCGTCGTGCAGGACGGTCCGGGGGTGGAAGATGGTTTGGACTAGAGCGCCAGAAAAAACGGCATCGATGGCGGTTCCGGTTTCGGCGATCGAGGAGAGGTCGAATTTTTTTTCGACGGCGATGATGCCGCCGAAGCCTTTGCTGGAAAGCTCGAATGCGGCGTCGATGAGGAGGTCGATGGTTTCTTTTTTTGGGAGAGGGGCGGCGAACCAGGGTTGGGAGCCGAGCTCCATGAGGGCGGTGCGCAGTTCTTTTTGGAAGAGCACGACGAGGACGAGGGCCATGAAGACAGAGATGCTGCGGAGCATCCAGCCGATGACGGCGAGGTTGAGGAGTTGGCTGATGACGCTGAGGGTGAGGACGAGGAGGGCCAGGCCGACGAGGATGCGGGCCGTGTGCGTCCTTTCCAGGAAGCTGTAGATGTAATACAAGGCCACGGCGATGATGCAAATCTCCACGCCGGAGTTCCAGTTCATCAGAAAAAATTCCCAGAGGTCTTTCATGAGGGGAGGATGGCTTCGGTCATTTTCATGGCTTGGAAATTTTCGCGGACATCGTGGACGCGGAAGATTTTTGCGCCTTGGGCGCGGGCGTAGGAAGTGAGGGCGACGCCCTGCCAGAGGCGTTTTGAGGGGTCGGGTTCGGAGGTTAGGCCGCCGAGGTAAGATTTGCGGGATACGCCGATGAGGAGGGGGATTTCTGTTTGGGAGAAGCGGTGCAACTCCTTGATGATTTGGTTGTTGTGAGAAAAAGTTTTGCCGAATCCGATGCCGGGATCCACGCAGAGCCTGGAGGTGGCGATGCCGTTTTGGCGGGCGAAGGCGCAGCGTTCGTCGAGGAAGCCTAAAATTTCAGGGACGACGGCATCGTAGCAAGGAGCTTGTTGCATGGTGGCGGGCGTGCCTTGCATGTGCATGAGGACGACCCCGCAGGAGGATGCGCGTAGGGCGGCAGGCATTTCCGGGTCGCCGCGCAGGGCCGTTATGTCGTTGATGATGTCGGCACCTTCTTGGATGCAGGCGGAAGCGACGCGGGCTTTCGAGGTGTCGATGGAAATGGCGACGGTGGTTTGCTCCCGCAGTTTTTTGAGGGTGGGGAGGATGCGGCGGAGTTCTTCTTCTGCGGAAACGGGGGCTGCACCGGGTTTTGTGGATTCCGCGCCCAGGTCCAAAATTTCAGCACCTTCTTCGACCATTTGGAGTGCGTGCTCCACGGCGATTTGCGGGTCGGAGTATTTGCCGCCATCGGAAAACGAGTCTGGAGTGAGGTTCAAAATTCCCATGATGACACCTTTTTCCGAGAGGTCGAAGCGATGAGAACCGGCAGACCAACGGAGGGGCGGGGCAGACGGTTCCTTAGTGGCGGTGGGCATCTTTCCACTCTTTGACATGCTCGCGGATGACTTCGAGATTCAACTGCGCGATGTCCTCGTAAGAAGTCGCGGTTTCCTCGGCGGTCAGAGGCATCGATTCCACGACGGGATGGGCGGGGAGTTTTGCCATCAGAGCCATCACTTCGGCAACGCTTTCAAACCAGACGCGCTCGCGTTTTTCGCGGGGTTGGGCGTGGTGGACTACTTGGTCGATCCATTTGCCGTCGGCGCGGAGCATCCAGATTCTTTTTCCGTTGCCGGGGTCGTTCGGGTCGATGGCATCTTGGATAACAACGAAAGGGCCGCTGTCCCCGTGGTCGGGATCCAGTTTCATCAGAGTCACATCGTTCCAGTGGTTGCTCAAGTAGTTTGCCATAGATGGGGCGAAGATAGCAAAAGCGCGAAAAACTTCAAGGAGAGGTTTGATAGCTGTTCACAAATAACAGAAACAAAACGCATCTTTGATCCTGTCCTTTGTGAACGGTTCCTTATTGGATTTTTTTTCGGGAGCGGACGCGTTGGCAAAAGTCTTGGACGCAAGAGCGGACGAGTTCGCCGGTGTTTGCCAGAGGTTGGACGAATCCCGGTTTGAACCATGGGGTGAGGCCGATCAAGTCGTAAGTCACCAAGATTTCTCCGGTGCAGGCGGAACCGCTGCCGATGCCGATGGTGGGGATATGGAGAGAAGCCGTGATTTCGGCTGCGACGGGGGGAGTGACGAGTTCGAGGACGACGGAAAAGGCACCTGCTTCTTGGATTGCGAGGGCATCCGAGAGGAGCGAGAGTTTTTCGGTTTCGGTTTTTCCTTTGATGCGGTAGCGGCCTTCTTCGCGGATTTTTTGGGGGAGCATCCCGAGGTGTCCCATCAGTTCGAAGCCTTCGGAGACGAGGGCGGCGGCGACTTCGGCTTTTTCGGTGCCGCCTTCCAGTTTGATGGCATCGGCGCCGGCGTTTTTTAAGGTGTGGGCGGAGAGGAGAGCTTGATCTGGAGATTCGTAGGAGCCGAAGGGGAGATCGGAAACCAGGAGAGCGGAAGATACGCCGCGGCGGACGCTGCGGGTGTGGAAAACCATTTCTTCCAGAGTGACTTCTGTGGTGTCTGGGCGTCCGTGTTCCACCATGCCCAAGGAGTCGCCGACGAGGATGATGTCCGCGCCCGCTTCATCGATGAGGCGGGCAAAGGGGTAAGAGTAAGCGGTTAACGCGACCAAGGGTGAGGTGGCGTTTTTCCATTTTTCTGCGAGTCGAGAAGTCATAGCAAGTCTCCGATGAGGTGGATGGGATCGGATTTTGAGAGTTCGATGGCGCGGGCGGCGACACCGTGGGGGCAACCGGGCAAGATTTTTGCTGGGACGATATCGGAGAGGGGGAGGACGACGAAGAGGCGGGAAGAGATGCGGGGGTGGGGGAGAGCGAGGCCGTGTTCGATGAGAGGGTTGTCGCCGTAGTAGAGGAGGTCGAGGTCAATCGTGCGGGGGAGGTGGTATCCGTGGTCGGCGGGGCGACCGAGATTTTTTTCGAGGGCCTGGCACCAGCGCAAAATTTCTGGGGCGGGGAGGGTGCATTCCAGTTCTACGGCAGCGTTGTAAAAGGAGGGGGAAGAGGGGGGGCAATCGACGGGTAGAGTCTCGTAAATTTTTGAGCAAAGGAAAGGGAAACCCGTTTCGTGCAGGGAGTTGCGGATTTCGTTGGCGGCCGACTGGAGATTTTGCAGGCGGTCGCCGAGGTTCGAGCCGAGACCGATACCGAGGCGCATGGGAGAAAAAAAGGGGGTTAGTCCTTCAGGCCTAAAACATCTTGCATATCGTAAATGCCGGGTGTTTTTCCGGAGAGCCAAGAGGCGGCGCGGAGGGCACCGTTTGCAAAAGTGTCGCGGCTGGAAGCTTTGTGCGTGAGTTCGAGGCGTTCCCCGTTTTCCGCGTAAATCACCGTGTGGTCGCCGACGACATCGCCACCGCGGACAGCGTGCATTCCGATTTCGTTGTTCGGGCGTTCGCCCGGCATTCCTTCGCGTCCGTGGGCGACATGGGTTTCGTATTGGAGGTTGCGGGTTTCCGCCAAGATTTCCGCGAGGCGGCGGGCGGTGCCGCTCGGAGAATCTTTTTTTAGGCGGTGGTGCATTTCTACGATTTCTAGGTCGAACCCTGGTCCCAAGATTTCCGCAGCTTTGCGGGTAAGCCAGAAGAGGGTATTGACACCGATGCTGAAATTCGGGGCAAAAACGATGGGGATTTGTTTGGCTGCGGCGGCGATGAACTCGCGGGTTTCTGCATCCTGCCCGGTTGTGCCGATGACGAGATTTTTTTTAGCGGCCAAGCAAGCGGCGACGACGGAGCGGGTGTTTTCCGCCAGAGTGAAATCGATGGCGCAATCCGCCTTCGCCAGTTCTGCGGCGAAGTCATCGCCCGCATCCGTCTGCGCGACGAGGGTGAGTGCGGGGTGGGTGGCGGAGCAACGCACCAAGGCTTGCCCCATGCGGCCTTTGGCACCGTTGATTAAGATGCGGGTGGTGGTGGCGGAAGTGCAGGAAGTCATGGCAAGCAAGAGTGAAGGGTTTTTTCGAGTTGGTTGCGGCTTTCTGCGGAAAGGGCGACCAAGGGGAGGCGCACTTCCGGGGAAGCGATCACGCCTTTTTTCCAGAGGGCGTGTTTGATGGGCACGGGGTTGCTTTCGATAAAAATATCGCGGAAGAGGGGATAGAATTTTCCGTGCAAGGAAGAGGCGAGTTGGGGGTTGCCTTCCAGCCAGGCGCGGACTAGATCCGACATTTCTTTTGGGATGAGGTTTGATGCCACGCTGATGACCCCGGTGGCGCCTGCGCTCAAGAATGGCAGGGTCAGGGAATCGTCGCCCGAGAGCACCGCAAAATCTTGCGGGAGAGCGGCGCGCAGTTGGTTGACTCGTTCGACCGAGCCGCCCGCTTCTTTGATGCAGCGGATATTCGGGCAAGCCTCGGCGAGACGCAGGGTGGTTTGGACACCGATTTCGATGCCCGAGCGGCCGGGGATGCTGTAGAGAACAATCGGGAAGCCCACTTTTTCCGCGATTGCTTTGTAGTGTTGGAAGACACCTTCTTGGGTGGGTTTGTTGTAGTAAGGGGCGACGATGAGCGCGCCGTCTGCGCCCATTTTCTCGGCTTCGACGGTCATTTCGATTGCTTCCGCGGTGCAGTTGGATCCCGTCCCCGCCAAGACTTTGCAACGGTTCGCCGCGAAACGGATTGTTTGGCGGAAAACTTCCATGTGCTCCTCGTGGGTGAGCGTCGGCGATTCTCCGGTAGTTCCCACGGGGACGATCCCCTCGACCCCGCCTGCGACCTGCGTTTCCACCAGCCGTTCCAGCGAGGCAAAATCCACTTTCCCTCCGGCGAACGGTGTGACAATAGCCGTGTAAACTCCTGCAAATGTGATCATTGTGTTTTTCTTGAGTAAAAAATTTATAGGTCGATTTCTGCTGTGAAAACGATGTCGGCGGGGCCTCGTAGGAAGACGGGAGCGAACGAGGGAGGGGTTGCGGTCGATGCGGAAAAACGGACGGTTAGAGTGTCGCCCCCGCGGACGCGGACGGAGATCGGGGAGGGCGCGCCCGAGCGCAAGTGGTAGATGAGAGCGGAGGCGACGACGCCGGTCCCGCAAGCGAGGGTTTCGGCTTCCACCCCTCTTTCGTAGGTGCGGATGGCGATGGTGCCCGGTTTTTCTTCGAAGACAAAATTTGCATTTGTGCCATTGGGGGCGAAGCGTTCGTGGTAGCGGATGTCGCACCCTTCTTCGGGCACGGCGAGATCGGATAGATCCTCGTAATCTTCGATAAAAGCGACGGCGTGGGGGACCCCCGTATTGATGGAAGCAATTTGGCGGGAGCTTCCGCCGTAAAAGGTCGCTTGCAGTGGGCGGTAGGAGTGGGGTTCGCTCATTTGAAGCTCCACCGAACCGTCGGGGAAGAGTTCGGCGTGGATGGTGCCAGCCATGGTTTCAAACGAAAGAGAAGAAACGGGGAACAGGGATAGCGTTGCAGCGAAGCGGGCAAAACAGCGGGCGCCGTTGCCGCACATCTCCGCTTCTCCGCCGTCGCTGTTGTAGTAGCGCATCCGCAAAGAGGTGCCATCCTGGGTGAACTCCACCGCCAAAAGACCGTCCGCCCCGATGCCATAGTGGCGGTCGCAGGCTCTCGCAATTTGCTCTTGCGTGAGCGAGAATTGCTGGCGGCGGTTATCGACCATCACGAAATCGTTGCCCGCCCCGTTCATTTTGGTGAAAGGAAGTCTCATGGTGGGAGCGTTTTTAATCGTTATTTCCCGAAAGGTCAACCAAGGGAAAAAGAAAAGGGGGGGGAGGTTGGGAGGGTGTCAGAATTCAGGATTTTGATGCGGATGCGTGGTGTGGTCCGGGAGGTTTTTCGGTTGCGATTCGCTTGCCGGTTTCGGTTGGATGATATCCTGAATCAGTGAGATAACTGCTGTGAATCTCTGTAATCAATTGGGCTGCA
>DYNR01000432.1 GCA_020720945.1 Chthoniobacter flavus
ACTCTTCCTCGCCAAGGACATCGGACACGCTTTTTTCCTACGAAAACTTTCTCAAGGCTGTCGCGGTATTGCCCTCGTATTGCGGGGATTACAGCGATTATCCCGACGCGGCGTTGAAGCCGATTCTCATGCAAAACGCGGATTTGATCGCACGCAAAATGCTGGCGGCGACCTTTGCCCACGCCGTGCAAGAGACTTCCGATTCCGGATCGCCCGATCCCGCGACCGGGCAGCCCAGCATGGGTTCCAAGATCCCGGGAACTTTCAGCTCGGTGTTTGAGTCGGGGCCTCCGCTTTGCCCGAATGAAAACGGGATGTTTGCGTATAAGACGGGGTATTTTTCCGCGTTGACGACCACGGGAACCAAGAACGGGGACAATCCCGTGTTGCACTCTTACGGCGGACGCGGGGTCAAGCAGTTGACCTACCCGACGAACTATTCCAACATGGCCTTGTTGCTCCACCAGGATTTGCGGTTTTTGGCGTATCCCGAGTTGCTGGAAGAGCCAGGCATCCTCGGCTTTTTGAGCGCTATTTCCTATGCGATTATTCCGAAGGACGGGAACCCGTCGATGGCAGAAGTCATGGATGGCTCTTTTCACCGCAAGATGGAAGCGTTGGGCGATGACCCGACGGTTTCCTCGAATCCGGATTTCCAGACTTTCCAAAGCACCTACGACCTCGAATTTCCGTTGACGATATTGCTCGTGAACGGCGGTCCCGAGTGCGACCAAAACACGGGCATCAAAAACAACCCCGCGCTCACTCCCGACCAAAAGCAGACCCAGATGGCAGGCAACAACAACAACACGAAGATGCGCCTGGAAGCCTACAATTATTTCGTGCAAACCCAAGACCTCCTCAACCATGTCCAGATGGGCGGGGTGCAAGCTCTGCCCCCTTCGTTCAGTTCTTCGCCGGACACCACACCCGTAAGCCCGACCAAAACGGAGATGGTCAATGGGAAAACGGCAGTCAAGGGCGACAGCTATTTGCCGCCGCAATCCTCGTCTTACGCCAACGATTACTACAACCTGACTGGCAATCTGGACAACTGTTTGAACTTGCGAGTCAATTCGCTCAACGGTTCACCTGGGGTTGACATCGCCAAGATCAAAGCAGACCCAAACACGAAGTCGCTCACTTCCGCGCAGTTTACGGATGCGGCTTTGGCGAAGCGGGTTGATTGGGCGAGCGGGGCAATTTACAACGGGGAAAACATCATTGTGGACGGGACGAAAGTTTACCAGGCAAACCTTTCTGGCGGGAAGATCATCGCCAGCAGCGTTTCGGATTTCGTCCCGGCAAGTGCCACCCCATGGAAAGGGCTTTTTGTCCGCCAGCTTTATTATTACAAACAAGGCGGGGAGGGCATAGTCGGCACGGACTCCAGCCAGATGCCGATTTACGGCGGGGCGCAAGTAAAGGCTCTCGTTGACAAAGGGAACTAAAACCTCCCGACTAACAAGGGCGGGAAGTCGTGCCTTCCCGTCCAGAGCGGAATCATGCTTCCGCACTCCAAGGAGCTTTGCGGCCCAAGAGGAACGCAATGTGGTGGGAGCATCTTGCTCCCGACTAACTTCCCAAAGTTACTCCCTTTTCTACACCCAAAGCGCAGCGCGGGTTTTGGTGCTGAATCAGTCAGGATGCCTGAAACTTCTTCACTCCATCGAGAAAAACGCGGAAACTGCTTGAGTTGTTA
>DYNR01000433.1 GCA_020720945.1 Chthoniobacter flavus
AAAAAAGAGACCTTTGAGAGGGTGCCGTTTGTGCGGCGACCGATTCCCAAAGGTCTCAGGAGTTTTCTGAAATTCACCGCACGAGGCGGGGAAATCAGGGTTTATGATTTAGTCTCTGGCGGTCAGTTCGAGCAAGCCCGTGCTGTTGACGACCGGCGTGCCTTGATCGGGGAACCCGAGGCGACGGCGGAAGTAGATGCCCAACGCGCGGCGAGTTTGGACGATCTTGATGCCTGTTTCCATATCGAAGTCCATGGCGAGAGCCTTGACTTGATTTTCCGCGAGACCAGGAGCTTGGCGCAGTTCGAGAGTTTGGATGCTTTCCCATTCCTTGTCTTCGGGGCGAGGATCTTCCAAGGGAAGGGGCTCGCGGACATCCGAGATTCGGCCGAGGACGAAATCGCGGTATTGGTTGGTTTTTTTGCAAAAAGCGCGCAAGTGGATGCGGGATCCGTCATTGACGAAAAGAGCAGGGATCACACGCCTCCATCCGCCGGAACCGGAGGAAGCGGAGTAGTAGTTGATTTCGATCGATTGCCGGGCGAAAACAGCGCGCGAGATGGAAGCAGCCAAATCGGTGGCGATGCGGCGTTCGGGGCGCAGGATTTCGTGGTAGAAGCCAGCACCGTCTGACGAGATGTTTTGCATCAAGGGGAGGTCGCGAGCGCAATCTGGTTCGGTGATTTCGGGGCGGTAGCCCTTGGTCACTTCGTAGCGTTTGCGGCGGGTGTGGTAAAGGCAAGCTTTCGGGAAGATCGTCTGGAAAGCGACGAGATCCGAAGATGCCTGTTGCGAGGAGATTCCGTAGAAGGAAGTCAAGTCTCTCCTTTGGACCCAACCGCGCCAGTAGAGGATTCGAGCGATGCGGCTCAAGCGTTCCCGCTGGGCCCATGCTTCCGGCAATTCTGATGAATGTTCAATCATGGTATTTTTTTTAGTTATTGGTAGTTAGTTGTTAAATCGTAAATGAATAACGATTCGTCAAGAAGATACCTTTAAGTTTTGCTCGGTTGCAATAAAAAAAACGCCAGCTCATTTAGATATGATAAAAAAGTAGGGAGGCGGCGTTGCTGGCAGGGGCGGATTGCCGGTGGTTTCCTTATCGGATTTTCTGTTTTATCTTCCAGAAAGCAAACGGGTTACATCAAAAGATAAAAATTTGATTGAATGGGGAAGGGGGGAGAAGAGAGGTGGGAAAACCGGAAATTTTTTTCAAATTCGGAAGCTTTCAAATCCGCGATGGAGGAGCCAAGGAGAGTTTTTTTTTGGGGGAAATTGTTTGCATTGCGAGTTTTATTTTTTTTGGATGGGGGCGATGGAGTTGGGTTTGTGGGGTGTGAGAGGTAAAGGATTTTGTTTTTTTGAAAGCGGGTTTTTCAAAAGCAAGGGGAGCCGTCCCATGAAAAAAAGGAACCGCTTTGTTCGATGGTTGCGGAGGTGAGAACTTTTAACATTCCCGCGACGGAATCGCGAGGTTCTAGCGAGGGGGGGACGGGCGAGTCACGAGTCATGTCGGTTTTGACAAAGCCTGGGTTTAGTCCGATGACGGTGATGTTGTCTGGGCGCAAGTCATCGGCGAGAAAAACGGTGTAAAGGTTGAGGGCGGCTTTGCTTCCGGCGTAGGAGTATTGGTGGTTTGGAGCGCCGTTCTTTTTTTGTAAAATGCCAGAGCCGGAGACGAGGTTTGCGATGATGGGGT
>DYNR01000142.1 GCA_020720945.1 Chthoniobacter flavus
GCTTTTTTGTGGATGTTCCATTCCCCCTCGATTTTTTCGGACTCCTTGATTTTCCATGGCCCGACCCGCAAATAGCACGCTTCCATCCGGTCCCCCCCATACCGCAAAGGAATTTTTTTCTGCACTTCGATATCTGCGCCGCACCCCTCCAAATACTTCAACCCCGCCTCCATTTCCTTTTCATCTTTACCGAGCAATACCAGGTGCCGCACCCCCGCTTTTTTCAACGCCCAACCGCTCAAATCAGGATCCTCGGGAAAAGAAAAAATCCCGCTCTGTTTGGACTGGGCTTTAGTGAAATTGTGCAAAAACAACGACTGCAACATCCGCAAGCTGTCCCCCCTAGAATCGTCATACCAAAAAAACAGATTCTCTCCTTTCGCCCTGGGCGGCAACTCGCCAAGCAGTTGCTCCGCCATCCCGAGAACCCCGAGATCATCGGTTTTCCAGTAGTTGCCCAGCGCCAGCCAACAAGTCGGCGTGAACGCGATCAACGCCATCCCGGCCCACAGGCAAAAAACCGCCGCCGCTTCCCTCCACGCCTTCCTAAACGGCAGCAAACTCAACGCGCACAGAATCCCCCCCGCCCAAAGCAACCATCCGCCACCATCCGACTCTTTCCACGCCGAACAAACCACGGGAATCACCAACCCCAAAAGCAGAGCCAACCACGCCCGCCAACCTTTGCCCCGCAACAAAACCCCGGCGAGACCGGCATGAAAAAACACCCATGCGGGCAATGCGAAGGAGTAGTAGTAAAACAAAGAAAGCGAATACCCCCCGTGGACAACATCTCCGAAAAACAACAAACCAACATACGCGAAAAAACCGAGAAACCCTCCGAAAATCACCCGGTCTGCCTTCCGTCCCAAACACGCGAGCGCCACCCCTGCCGGAAAGATGCCGAACCAAAACGGGCACCGCTCGACGACTTCCCGCCATGTCAAATCCGGAACCGGAACTTTCTTTGCCGCAATGAGTTCCAAAATTTCTCGGGTCGGTGCCGTCAAATCGAAAACGCCATAATTCCACCCATACCAAAGCGATGCGCCCACCGTCAACACGCCGCCTCCCCCTACGGCCGCCCCCGCCAACAAAAGCGTTCTTTTCCACCCGTCTTCCCAGCGGACAAGCACCACCGCGGGAATCAAAAAAAACGCTGCCATCGCCGCGTGCAAATGGCACCAGCACCCAGCGCAAAACACAGCACCCCCAAAACTCGCCAACCCCCACCGCAAATTCGGCAAAAGCAAAAGACTCGCGCCGATACACAAAAAACTCGCCCCCTCGACATCGGAATAATCGGTTTGCAAAAAACGGATCGCCGCAGGATTCAACCCCCACGCCACCGCGGCAAAAAAACCAACACGGATTTCATAGCGTCTCGCGAAAAGCCAAAACAAAACAGCGCAACTCACCCCCGCCAGCAAGTAGCGGGTCACCACGAAACCGAGCGGCAAACCAAGCGCGGAAAACGCCAAAGCATCCCCCGCGATCGCAGGAAAACGAACGGCGTAGTAAAGCATCCCAGCCTGCTCGACTAACTCTCGGAACCGCAGGGAGTATCCGAGATAAAACACTCCGTCCGTGAAGTTTTGCAACATCACCCACGGCAAGGAAAAAACGAGCTTTGCGACCAGCGGCAAACAAAAACTCGCGATGGCTCCGATCCAAAACCACCGCGCTCCCACCTCTTTTTCTTTCGTTGCTCCCTTTTCCATCTAGTGTCCTGCAAAGAGTGAAATTGCGCTTAGACCAACGGAGCTTTCCCGGCAAATAAATTCCGGATTGCCACATAAAAAACCGGAGTCAGAAAGATGCCGAAAAAAGTGACCCCGAGCATTCCAAAAAATACTGCCGTCCCCAACGCCTGCCTCATTTCCGCTCCAGGCCCACTCGCGATAACGAGCGGCAAAACCCCCAAAATGAACGCGAAAGAAGTCATCAAAATCGGGCGCAACCGCAACCGGCAAGCCTCGACAACCGCTTCGCGACGCCCTTTCCCCGCCTCCTCCAACTGCTTGGCAAACTCGACGATCAAAATCGCATTTTTGCACGCCAACCCCACTAAAACGATAAAGCCAATCTGCGTGAATATGTTGTTGTCCATCCCCCGCATCAAAACTCCCCCGATCGCCGAAAGCAAACACATCGGCACGATCAGGATGATGGACAACGGCAATGTCCAGCTTTCGTATTGCGCGGCAAGGGTCAAAAAAACGAACAAAACACACAGCGGAAAAATGAACAGCGCGACATTCCCCGCCAAAAGTTGCTGGTAGGTCAAGCCCGTCCACGCATACCCCATCCCTTGCGGAAGCGTTTTACCCGCAAGCTGTTCCATCGTGACAACCGCCGCCCCCGAACTTGACCCCGGCGCGTTTTCCCCCACGATCTCGGCGGCGGGATACAAATTGTAGCGGGTGACGGAAGCCGGTGCCTGGATCTCGGAAATGCTCGCCAGCGTGGCCAGCGGAACCATCCCCCCCGCGCGGTTCCTCGCTTTCAAATTCAAAACATCTCCAGGCTGCTCCCGAAACTTGGAGTCCGCCTGCACATTGACCTGGAAGGAACGCCCAAAAAGCGTGATGTCGTTCGCGTAAGACGAGCCCAAGAAAATTTGCAAAGTCCCAAAAACCTCGCTCAAGGGAACATCCATGGCCTTGGCTTTCACCCGGTCAATATCGAGAAACAATTGCGGGGTGCCGGCACTGTATCCCGTGAAAACTCCGCTCAAACTCGCATCTTTTCTAGCGGCATCAATCAGGCTCTGCGCACCCTGCCCGAGCGCGTCAAAGCCTCGCCCCCCGCGGTCTTGCACCATCATTTGAAACCCTCCGGTGCTCCCCAACCCATCCACGGGCGGCGGGCCGAACACCCCGATCTGGCCTTGCGGTATCTGCTTCAATCGCTGGTTCAACTTTGCGGCAATCGCATCTCCCGCCAACTCTGGCGACTTCCTTTTTCCAAACTCGTCGAGCATCACAAAAATCGTCGCAGCGTTGGAAAGGTTGGACCCCGAAACCACGGAAAGCCCGTTGATCACGATGGTGTGCGCCACCCCCGCCGTCTCGCGAAGAATCGTATCCACCTCTCTCGCAACCTGTTTTGTTCTTCCCAAAGACGCGGCATCGGGAAGCTGCACATTCGTGATCAAATACCCTTTGTCTTGCTGCGGGATAAACCCGGAGGGCGCTTCCACAAAACCCCACCCCGTCAACCCGAGCAAGCCGACATACACGAGACCGACCAAAACGCCCCTCCTGACAAGCCTGCCAACCGCCGCTCCATACCGCTCCGCCACCCGGTCGAAGGCCCCGTTGAACCAGCGGAAAAACCACCCCGCCACCCCGTCGATGCAACGCGTGAGAACATCTTTTGCCTCCCCGTGGTTTTTCAGCAACAGTGCCGCCAACGCGGGGCTAAGCGTCACGGAATTGAATGCGGAAATGACCGTGGAAACCGCGATGGTCAGCGCGAACTGGCGGTAAAATTCTCCGGAGATCCCCGTGATAAACGCCGTAGGAACAAACACGGCGCAAAGGACTAACGCGACGGCGATGACCGCGCCAAAAACCTCTTCCATCGCCTTCCTCGCAGCTTCGACAGGACGCAACCCCAAATGCAAATTGCGCTCGACATTCTCGACCACGACAATCGCGTCGTCCACCACGATGCCGATCGCCAGCACGATCCCGAACAGCGAAATGTTGTTCAAAGAAAAACCAAACGCCGCCATCGCCGCAAAAGTTCCGATCAACGAAACGGGCACGGCAATCAGGGGAATCACCGTCGCACGCCACGATTGCAAAAACAAAAGCACCACGAAAATCACGAGGACGACCGCTTCAAAAAGGGTGTGGACAACGGAACTCACCGATTCCGAAACGAACTCCGTCGTGTCGTATTCGATGCGGTATTCCATCCCGTCTGGAAAACTCGCGGAAAGCTCTTTCATCTGCTGGCGCAACATCTTCGCCGTCTCGATCGCATTGCTCCCCGGTTGCTGGTAAATGGCCACCCCGACCGTCGGTTTCCCGTCTAGCGTGGATTCGACGCTGTAATCTTTTGCCCCCAACTCCGCCCGACCCACATCGCCCAAACGGACGATTCCCCCGTTTTTCCCTTGCTTGACAACGATTTCCTCAAACTCTTCGGCCGTTTTTAACCGCCCTTGCGTGCTGACCGTGTATTGGAATGCCGTGCTCTCGGAGGTCGGCGGCGCACCGACTAACCCCGCTGCCACTTGGACATTTTGCTCTTGGATCGCGGCGACCGCATCGCTCGCGGTCAACCCCAGCGACGCGAGTTTCTCCGGATCAAGCCAGATCCTCATGCTGTATTCGTAACCGAAAATCATGATGTCTCCGACTCCGGCAACCCGCGCCAACGCGTCCTTCAATTGCAAAATGGCGTAGTTCCCCAAATACAGCGCATCGTAACGATCGTCCGGCGATACCAGATTGATGATGAGCATCATCGAAGAGGACTGCTTTTTGACCATCACCCCCGCCCGGCGAACTTCTTCCGGTAAAAGCGGCAAAGCCAAATTCACCCGGTTTTGCGTCAACACTTGCGCCGTGTCCAAATTGGTCCCCAGCTTGAAAGTGACGGTCAATGCGTAACTCCCGTCGCTGTTGGACTTGGAGGACATATAGAGCATGTTCTCGACCCCGTTGACCTGTTGTTCGATCGGCGCGCCGACGGTTTCCGCCACGGTGCCTGCGTCTGCCCCCGGATACGAAGTCGCCACTTGCACGCTCGGCGGGGTGATTTCCGGATATTGCGCCACCGGCAAAACAAGCAAGGCAACCGCCCCGACAATCACGATGACCAAAGATAAAACCGATGCGAAAATCGGCCGGGCAATGAAAAAATGGCTGATGTTCACGGGCGCGCCTCCCCGGGTTGCGCCACCCCCGATTTCGGTTGCCATCCCACGCTTTCTACCTTCATCCCAGGACGCACCTTGATCATTCCTTCAACGATCACTTTTTCTCCCGCTTTCAAATCTCCCTGCACGACCCGCCACCCGTCGTCTTGCAAGCTCCCCACCTGCACCCGCCGATAGGCGACCGTCCCGTCGCCCGACACCGTGTAAATAAACTTTTGCCCCTGGTCGATCCCGATGGATTCTTGGGGGACTAGCAACGCCGCGTAGGGCTTGCCGGCAGGCAAACGCAGGCGGACAAAAAGCCCGGGGGCGAGGACTTCCTCTTTGTCGTCAAAAACTCCTCGGATGGTGAGCGTGCCCGTGTCCGCCCGGACTCGGTTGTCGGCAAAATCAATGTTTCCTTCATGCGGAAATCCCGTTTCATCAGCGAGTTGCAACTGGATCGTCGTTCTCCTTTCCTCTGCTCCATTCGGGTCGGGAACGCCTTTTTCTTTGGCACTTTCCTCGTTGTTCAAACGGATGTATCGCAGGAGTTGCCGCTCGTCGATGTCGGCGTAAGCATAAACGGGATTGGTCGAAACGATGACCGTCAGAGGCTCTTTCATGTCTGGGGTAACGAGGTTCCCTGGCGTCACCGCCGCCTTGCTGATCATCCCGTCAATAGGAGAAAAAATCGTGGTAAACTCGAGGTTGAGCTTCGCCGTGTCCCACGCGGCTTTTGCCGAAGCCAACGCGCTTTGCGCCTTGAGGTAGGCTGCGCTCTTGGTATCAAAATCCGCTGCCGAAATCGTTCCTTTGTTCCGCAATTCCGTGGAGCGCCCGAACTCCACGGTGGCCAACTGCAAATCGGCATAAGACCGGTCGTATTCCGCTTTTGCCCGGTCGAAATCTGCCTGATACGGGCGCGGGTCGATCACAAACAACACATCGCCCCGTTTCACATCCTGCCCATCCTTGAAACGCGTTTCCATCAAATACCCGCTTACCCTCGCACGGACTTCGACCGTTTCTGCCGCTTCGGTCCGTCCCGTGAATACCAGGTAATCCCGTATTTCCCGTTCCTGGACTTGCGCGACCGTCACCCGCTGCAACTCCGCGGGAACCTGCGCCTCTTCGGGCTTGCACCCCGTCTGCAAAACAGCTACCCCGCCAAAAACCACGGCGGCCATCAACCCCGCCACCACGCGCAACGCAACAATTTTTCTTGCCATCGCCCGAAGTTGCCAGCAACGAAACCGGTTGTCACGCCCTTCTTTAGCCCCTCCACTGCCACTCCGTATTCCTTCCTGAACCCGTGAGATAAATGCAAAGAAGAT
>DYNR01000434.1 GCA_020720945.1 Chthoniobacter flavus
AACAATCAAACCCGCGCAACAAAATCCTCGCCGTCCCTTTTGAAAAGCGCCCCCACAAAAAAAGTGACCGTGCTCCCGATCAAAACATAATACGGCCAAGCGATCGCCGGCCACCACGCCGGAAGCAACGCCCCAAAATTGAGCTTTTGCGGGACCGCAACCCCCGCCGCATCCACCGCATTCCAAAGCGGCACCTGGATTTTGCAAAGCACCAGCACCGCCACGATTCCCAACAGCATCGCCACTACATTGGCTGCATCGTTCCCCCTAGATTTCGTCAAAACCCCCAAAAGGAAAACCCCGAGCAACGAGCCGTAACTGTATCCCATGATTCCCAGCGCGAGCGGGATGATCGTCACATTGGTGTTCAAAACCGTGTAAGCGGAAAGCGTCGCCACCACGATCATCAGCCCGCCAAAAATCGAAGTCGCCCACCGCGCCACGCTCACCGCTTTTTTGTCATCTTGCCCCTTTTGGATATACGGCTGATAAAAATCTTTGACGAACGCCGTCGCCAGCGCGTTCAACGCCGCCGAAGTCGAGCCCATCATCGTCGCAAACACCCCGGCAATGATCAACCCCCGCACCCCCACCGGCATCTCGTTCACGATGTAATGCGCGAACACCTCGTTGTTCTCGGTCGGCAAAGTGGGGTCAGGCAGGATTTGATAGCGGACCCAAAGCAGGATGCCCACCGCCAAAAACGCCAAAACAATCGGGATGTCGGCAAACCCGCTCAACACCAACGAAAATTTGGACTTCGCCGATGTCTCCGCCGTCAGCATCCTCTGCACCATGTCTTGGTCAGTCCCGTGCGTCGCCATCGTAAAAAATGTGATGCCGATGACCGCCGCAAAAATCGTGTAGCTGTTCTCCAACAACCCTTTAAGCGCTTCCCCGAACGGCTTGGCCGCGTCCCATCCCGTCTGCACGGGCGAAAGATTTTGTCCCGCCAACTTCTCGCTCACCGCCTGCATACCGCCAGGGATGTCCATGTAAATCGCCACCACCGCAAAAGCGATCGCCCCGATCATCAAACACGCCTGGATGAGGTCGGTCCACACCACCGCCCGAATCCCCCCCGCCGCCGTGTAAAGCGTCGTGACAAAGGTCACAAAAACGATCCCCGCAAAGTAAGTCCAAAGCGTAACCTCATACCCCGGAAAAAGATAACGGTAAATCACCACCATGATCACCCCGCCGAGATACAGCCGCACCCCGATCCCCAAAACGCGCGTCCCCAAAAAAATCCCGCTCGCCATGTTCTTGGTTTTTTCTCCGAAACGAATCGTCAAAAACTCGTAAATGCTCTGGACTTTGTAGCGGTAGTAAGGGGCGATGAAAAGCCACGCGATGACAATCCGTGCGAGGATGGTCCCGATGGCGAGTTGCGCGTAAGAAAAACTCCGGGTCTTGAACCCTTCGGCGGGCGCCCCGAGGAAAGTGACCGCACTCGTTTCCGCCGCAATGATAGATGCCAGCACCGCCCACCACGGAATCGAATGTCCACCCAACGCAAAATCTTGCAGCGTCACATTCCGCCTCGACGCGTAAAGCCCGATCCCCACGATGCCTACGAAATAAACGGCGATAACCACGCCGTCGATCAACAAGTTCGACCAATTAAAAGCTGGGTGCATAACGGCAAGAGAGAACCCGAAATCGCCGGGCTTGAAAAGGAGGAAAAACCG
>DYNR01000143.1 GCA_020720945.1 Chthoniobacter flavus
GTATCTTGCATCTTCCGGATTGGCAAGCAGGAAGCCTTTCCGCCGCCAAAAAAATGTTCCTCCTCATCCGAGATGCTTTTCTAAAATCCTCGCCAACTCCTCATCGTTTTTCAAAAAACTCCGGTGGTCTCCAGGCAGCTCGTAAACGGTCAAAGAACGGCAGTATTTCCTCCACCCCAAATCCCGCAAATAAGGCAAATCATGCGGCATTTCCGATGGCCGGATCACGACGAAATCGACATCGATTTTCGAGGGGCTATAATTTGCGGAAGCCATGTGCAATCGCCGCGCAAATGCCTGGTATTTCCGCACTTCCTCCGCCACTTCCCCGCCGGCTACACCCTCGGTCTCGCGCCGGGAAAACAAGTTTGCAAGCGCGGGAAACACCCTCCTCGGATCCGTCAACAAATGCCAAAAACGCCAAAAAATCCTGGCGGCTTTCCCCGTCCGCAAAAGGCTGGGAACAGGAACATCGAAAAGAATCACCGGCGGAAGCTTCTCCCCCCTCTCGACCAAAATTCGGGCCATTTCCACCACCGCCATTCCGTTGGACGAATACCCGCCCAAAAGATGCGGTCCTTCCGGACAAATTTTTAGCACCGCCTCAACTAGCCCAGCCCCGATCGTTTCGATTTTCGGCTCGCGGATAAAATCATCTCCCAACATCAAAATTTCCAATGCGTGCAACGGCCTCTCCTTGTCGATCTGCTGTGCGATGGGGCGAAACCAACTGGCCGGACAAACACAAAAAAACGGGGGTTTGCCGCCGTCCGTCTTGATCGGCAAAATGCAAGAATCCCTCGTGGCATCCCTGTCGTCCACCAGCGCAGCCAAATGCCGCACGCACGGGTTTTGCAAAAAACTCATTGCGGCAACAGCCTTTCCAAATCGTTTTTCAATCTGTAACAGCAACGAAAGCAAGAAGATAGAATCTCCACCAACATCAAAAAAGTTATCCGCAACCCCCAGGTCAGCCCGCCCCAAAACCTCCCGCGCAACCGCGAGGATGGCTTCTTCCGTCGCTGACAATTTTTCTGTTCCTGCCCCTTTCCCCCTCTTCTGGGAAAATGCTGGCAACCGCTCTTTGTCCACCTTGCCCGCCGCATTCCGTGGCAGTTTTTCCAAAACAAAAATTTGGTGAGGAACCATGTAAGGCGGCAAAAACTTTTCCGCTTGCGCTTTTGCTTCGTCTCCGTCCAGGCCGGCGTCTCCCGATAAGTAGGCGACCAAAAATTTTTTCTTCGCGGCATCGACAACCCGCACATACGCTTCTCGGACTCCTGCGATCGTCCGGAACGCACCCTCGATTTCTCCGAGTTCAACCCGAAAACCGTAAATCTGCACCTGGTTGTCAGACCGCCCGATAAACTCTAGCACCCCATCTTTCCCGTAACGGACCATGTCTCCCGTGCAATACAGCCTCCCTGCCCCAAACGGGTTTTCCACAAACCTCTGCCGAGTTTTTTCTGGGTCGTTCCGGTATCCCCGCGCGACCCCTGTCCCGCCTAAAAGCAATTGCCCCATTTCTCCTACCGCCACCGGACGAAGTTCGGAATCCACCACAAACGCCGTATAATTCGTTATCGGACGCCCGATGGGAGGTGGTTCGAGCGCTCCCGTTTGCGGAACTTCGTGCCACACCGCATCGACCGTGCACTCCGTCGGCCCGTAAGTGTTGATCACCCGAAACGGCAAGATGCCTGGATGCCGCGTAAGCCGATCCCCTCCTACCAGCAAATCTTTCAGCACCGCTCCGTCAGGCCACGAAACATCAAACAGCAACTCGCCCAGCGCAGTCGGCGCAAAACAGCGAGTAACCCCCTCTTCCACCATCCAGTCAACGAGCATTCGCAAATCCACTTTTCCACCCGCAGGAGGCACATGCACGGATGCCCCGCATGTCAGATAAGGCCACAGATCCGCCACCGAAGCATCGAAGGAAATGCTTGCCAGCAAAGAGCTACGATCCGTTGCGTCAAGCCCCAGGCACCCTTGGTAGTGACGGCAAAGATTCGCCAAAGAACGGTGCTCGATCTCCACTCCCTTCGGCGTTCCCGTAGAGCCGGAAGTGTAAATGATATACGCCAAATCTTCCGGATCAATGGAAACAGAACCTCCTTCACCTGAAAGAGTTGCGACAAACTCCCACTCCGCATCAGCGATGTGAACAGGAAGGTTCACGACGGGCAATCGCCCCTTCAATTGCGCTTGCGTAAGGACGGCGACCGCCCCGGATTCCCGGATCACATGCGCGATGCGCTCCTCGGGCATCGTCGGGTCGAGAGGCACATACGGACGCCCGGATTTCAGCACTCCAAGCAACAATGCCGGCACGCGGTGATCCGTTTCAACAAAGACTACAATGGGCTGTTTTTCTTCCAGCGGACGCAAAAGCTCTGCCACTTGGCTAGCGCGAAAAACCAACTCCCCGTAAGCCATTTTTTCTTTCCCCGCGCTGGTCGCCAAAGAATCGGGCGCACCCTTCGCCACGGAAAAAACTCTCGAAACGACAAGGTCTTCCTCCGAAAAATTTTCGCTCGCTCCCGAAGGTGGGCGGTTCCATTCTACCAAAACCAACTCTCGTTCTTCTTCGGGCAACAGGCGGGACAACGGCAAATCCCCGCCCTTCAACCCGTCTCGCAAAGAAGTCCGATCTAGCTTGCCCGTAAGGGTTTTCGGCAATTCGGACAACATCACGATGCGGTCGGGAACCAGATAAAAATTGAACTCTTTGGCCAGTTCCTGCTTGAGGTCTTCCTCGCTGACGGGAGGAGCGACGAATGCCGCAAAATCGTTTTCGTGATAAACCACCGCCGCTTCCTTGACTCCCCGGCACCGCATCAATCCCGCCTCAATTTCTCCGAGATCAATCCGGATCCCGCGGATTTTTACCTGCCGGTCCATCCGCCCGACAAAATCGATTCGACCATCGGGCAACCTCCTGACCCTGTCGCCCGTGCGATACATCCGCCCCCCAGGAAGAAACGGATCCCCTAAAAAACTGCTTCCGCTTTTTTCCGGCAAATTGATGTAACCCAACCCGACGCACTCGCCCCCGATGTATAGCTCGCCAGGGACACCGATCGGCAAAATCTTGCCGGAAGTTCCTAAAACATAGTTAGTTGCATTCGGTATCACCTTGCCGATGGAAGGGTGCCCGTTCAGCGGCAAGCGCACTTCTTCGCAGTTCGACCAAATCGTCGTTTCCGTCGGGCCGTAAGCGTTAAAAAACCTGCGCCCCTCCGCCCACTTCTCCGCCAACTCTTTGCTGCAAACCTCGCCACCAGAAATCGCCACCCGCAAATCGGGGTAATTCCCCTCGGGGATGCTCTGCAAAAAAGTCGGGGTGAACAACGCCGCGGAAATTTTTCTTTGACGGAGAAATTTCGCCACCGCCACCCCGGAATGCAGCTCTTCCCACAAACCGAAAACCAGCGTCGCCCCAGCATACAACGCCATCGTGACATCAAAAATGCACCCGTCGAAACTCGGCGAAGAAAACTGGGCAATCCGATCGCCTTCCCCCAGCCCGAAAATGTCTAGCTGGGCCTGCGCGCAATTTACGAGCCCCCGGTGACCGGATAGAGCGCCTTTTGGAAAACCCGTTGAGCCAGAAGTATATAACAAATACGCTGGGGCATCGCCCCCCTTGGTTTCAGGCCGCTGCCCGCCTCCTGCCGACTGCGCTGCCTCCGCCTCCAACGCTTCGAGTGTCACCAGCGGAACAGTCGTCTGAGGAAACCCCGCTTTGAGCTTTTCGGTCGTGATCACCAAAACCGCGGCGCTGTCTTTGAGGTAATGGGTCACCCGCTCGACAGGTGTCGCCGGATCCAGAGGAACAAAAACTCCACCCATTTTGAAAAGCGACAACATCGCCAAAACCATCGACGGTTCTCGGTCGGTAAAAACCAACACCCTGTCCCCAGGCAAAAGGTGGTAGTGGCGCACCAACCAACCCGCAATGCGATCGGTTTCCTCGGAAAGTTGCCCGTAAGTCAGCCAAGATTCCCCAAACTCAAGAGCCATCGCCCCCGGCTTAACCCTCGCGAGCTCGTCGATTTTATCGTGGACTCTTTCGTAAGGCAGGGGTCTTCTACCTCCGTTCCACGAAGAAATTAATGGCTCCTCGCCAACTCCAAAAATGGAAATCGAATGGACAGCCGCTCCAGCTTTCGCCTTCGCAATCCCTTGGAGAGCACTCAAAAAATGCGTGAACAACCAACCCATTTCCGCACGCGAAAAATCCTCCACAGGATAATCTATCGAAAAATCAAGCCGCTCGCCCGCATGGACAACCAAAGAAATGTCCCGCGTTTTCTCGTGCAACGAAACCCTGCGGTGAGTCCACGGAGCACCCAATAACTTCGCCCGTTCCTGCAAAGACGCGTAATCGAACATCACCACCGTGTTGAACAGCAGTCCGGCAAACCCCGCCCACTTCTTGATCTGCCCCAACGGAACATATTCGTGCTCCCGGTAAGCCACTTGCAGCCCCCGAATCTGTTGCAACCACTCCTCCACCGTTTGCCCCTCCCCGGAACTGACCGCAAACGGCACCGTCGCGATAAAGCAGCCTATGTCGTCCTCATGCGCCTCCCCGCCCCAATACCTCCCCGCCCGGACGGACCCAAAAACCGCTTTCTTGACATCCCCGTGCCGCGTCAAAACCAACCCCCACGCCGCTTGCACCAAAGTATGCAAAGTCACCCCGAAGCGTTGCGCCCCTTCCTCCAACGCATGCTTTTCCCCTGGTCCCAAACAGGTCCATGTCGCCGAAGACAAACTCGTGCAACTCGCTCCGCTAGAAACAATTGGCAACGATTCAACACCAGAAAAAATCTCCTGAAAAAACCCTTCGCTCTCTTCGGGCAACCTCTCGGATAACCACTGCAAATACTTCCGGAACGAGTTCCCCGCAATCTCCGGCACCTCCCCAAAATCCATCATCCTCCAAAACGCCTCGAAAACTTTGGTGTGCGAACGACCGTCCAATAAAATATGGTGAAATGTCCAAACCAAGCTCCCGGCATTCCCGTGGTCCACCAGCGTCAACCGCCACAACGGCCCCGCCGTAACATCGATCCCCCGCTTGCGATCGCCCTCCAAAAATTCCCGCAAAAACTCCTTGGGAAACGCTTTTGTCTCAAGCTCCCACTCGATGTTTTCCCGAAAAATAATCCCCGGGCCGCTTTCGGAAACCACCACGCCCATCCGAAAAATTTCTTGCTTCGCGATAATCTGGGCCCAGCACGAACGAACCTCCAAAAAATCCCATTTCTCTTCGGGCGAAGTGACAACGATCTGCTGGATGTATTCACCACCGCCACCGGTTTTGCTCTCGTATAACATTCCCGCCTGCAACGGGCTAGGTGCGTAAATCGTTTCTTTCATGGTTCAAAAAGCTCCCAAAGATGGATCATCGGATAAAGATCTACGCCCGATTGGGTTTTGATCAAATACAAAAACATCAGCGACACGAGCGTCGCAAAAACTCCTGCAACAAAGCCACATACAACAAACGCTCCGTCTCTCGGCCAACTCTTGACCGGAGAGGCAATGCCGGGGGAAAGAAAAGCGGGAGACTCTTCTTCATCCGCCCCCCGCACCAACCGCGCCGCCGCGTCGTATTGCATTCTCGCCCTGGCGACCGCCGTAGAAAGTTCGCTCGGCACGACTGGCTTGGTCAAGTAATCGAAAATGCTGACCTCCCGCATCGCGTGAAAAAAAAGCTCCCCGTCCAGATCCGCCGCCAGAAGAATCCGCCGCAACCGCGGCCAACGCTCTTTAGTCCGCGCCAAAAACATCAACCCCGTCTCGTCGGGCAACTCATCGCTGCACACCAGCACTTTTACAGTCCGGGCATTCAAAACCCCTTCCGCCTCTTCCGGTGTCCCGACGGTTACGCTCACCCATTTGGCGGGCAGCGCCAAGAATATCTGCTCCTGCTGCTCTTTATTGCTCTCAACCACCAACACATCCACATCCATCAAACCCCCATCCCCGGCGGAAGACAATCCGCCTCCCGCAGTCGATGAAGTCGGAGCAAACTTTTCTCCAGCAAGGTTCATAAACAGTAAAATCAGTTTCGTGGCTTTCTATTGGAGACTTGCACCTGCAACCACTCTCCGTAGCCGCAAAATCTCACTCCATGCTCTTATCATCTTTTCCCAGAAATGTCACGCTCCCCAAATCC
>DYNR01000435.1 GCA_020720945.1 Chthoniobacter flavus
ATTATACAAACCCGAAAAAATTTCCAGCAAGAACATTCCGCTTTTTTCAAGAAATCGATTTGCCGTTCGCCGCATCCGGGGAGGAGGGAAGGCGAAACCATTTCGCGTCCATCCCGAAAAAAAATCATGCGGAGTGTTACTTTTTTGTTGCAATGGCATTGAGAATCAAACAGATTTGCCGCTTTCAACGAAACCTAAATTAATAACCTCCCATGAAATTACGCTCACTATTCTTAGGCGCTGTTTCGGCAGCTCTCATGTTGTCTTCCTCCCAGGCGGAGTTCACCCGGTTCTGGGATCCTTTCAATCCTGAAAAAGAGCCGCCTTTGGGCAGCAAGGATTGGTGGAACGATTCCTATGCCACAGGCAGGTGGTATGGATTGCGCGATTCGCTTTACAATACGGGCGTTGATTTTACGATGAACTACACGACCAACCTTGCGGGGAACCCCGTGGGTGGTTTGGATCAAGGGTTCACTTACACCGACAACATTTATGTCGGGGCGAACTTCGATTTGGAAAAACTCATCGGCTGGAAAGGCGGGAACATCGACATCAGCTTTTTGGATCGGAACGGGACGAACCTTTCCGCCCAATACATCGGCAACCAGTTCACCGTCCAGCAGATTTACGGCACCGAAACCATCGTTTTCTATGCGCTGGTTTTCCGCCAGTCCTTGCTCGACGATAAGCTGAAACTAAAAATCGGGCGTTTCTCCACGGGCGACGATTTTGCGTCCTCCCCGCTCTACTGGATGTATATGAACAACGGTATCGACGGGAACCCCCAGGCGTTGCCCGTCAACACCGGGTTTTCCTCCTATCCGATGGCGGAATGGGCGGCGATGTTCTCGTATGATTGGACGAAAGAATTCAACACGAAATTTGGTATTTACGAAGTCAATCCCTCGGCGGGGCTTCCGGTCAACCACGGGTTGAATTTTAACATGGATGCCAACGACGGGTTTCTGGTGATTACCCAATGGGGATATGCGCCCGAGTTGTTCAAAAAACCCGTAGAAAAAGCAGCGGAAGAACCGAGGAAGACAGCGGATGGTAAAGCGGTGGTTTCCAAGAACTTAGCTCCTCTCACGGAAATGAAAGGTCTGCCCGGTCACTACTGGATGGGTGCTTACTACTCTTCCTATCAATATTCCACCTTCGGCTCGACCTCCACGGAAAGCAATTCCTACGGCTTCTACTGGCACGCAGACCAGATGGTTTTTCAAGAAACCCCCGGCAGTGCACAGGGTTTGACCTTGTGGTCGGCGGTGGTGCTATCGCCCCAGCAAAACATTGCGAAGGTTCCATTCCAGGTCAACGGCGGCTTGGTCTATCAGGGGTTACTTCCCCGAAGGAACGATGATTTGACGCTTTTCGGCGTTGTTTATGGGGAGTTTAGCGATGATTATGCGTCTTCAGTCGCTTCGCCTACGGTCAGTTCCCCGAATTACGAAATGGTTTTTGAATGGGGTTACCGCGCGCAAATCACGAAGTTTTTGTATGTTCAGCCGAACATCCAATACATCATTCAGCCAGGGGGACGGACGGACATCCCGAATGCTTTGGTGCTTGGTGCACAGATCAGTGTGACTTTTTAAGCGGCAAACGACCAGCGGCAAGAGGAGTTTGTCGGTCGCTGTTTTTAGGCGAGGGAATCCGTTCCCTCGCCTTTCTGTTTTTAAAAG
>DYNR01000436.1 GCA_020720945.1 Chthoniobacter flavus
TGTTTTTTCCAAGCCTTTGCAGCCCAATAGGTTGCAGATATTCACCGCAGCTATCGCACAGATTCATGTTTATGTTATTTGTGAACAGCTCCTAAGTTTAGAATCACTCCCCTGAAACCCTCTCGCGCCGCCAAACCGATGTCCGCCCTTTCATGAAGTCGGCCCCCGACGGATACGCCCACCACGGAATCGGGTCGCTCGCCGCATCATACACCAACTCATAGCCGGAACCTCCCGAAAAAAGCGCTTCGTGATAAGGCTTTACGATTTCTTCCAGCTCGCCGGTCGTCCAGGCTATCCAGTCCGGATTCCGCTGCGCCCGCGATTCAAAAGAATACCATTCCTTCGTCTCCTTCTGTTCGATGCGTTTCACCGAAGCCTCCACACCTTCTTCTCCAGAAAAAAGTTTGCTGAAATTCTCGCTCCGCTCGATGCCCAGCGGATGCACATCCACCTTGATTTCCTTCCAAGGATAATAGCGGATCGACTGCAAGCTTCTCGATAGCTCCACCCGCATTTTCTGCTCTGGTGCCTCCATCAAAATCTGCATCGCCCGCATCCTGGGGTCGTTGCGGAAAAGCCCGCCCACCACAATCCCGCAACCAATATTGTAAACGAGAAGCAACCCGAACACCGGAACGAACAAAACCTTAACCCTCGAAAAAACAAAAAATCCAGGTGCCGCAAGCAAAAGCAAAAACGCCGCAACCGGCAAAACGAAACGGGTTTCTACACGGGGGAACGCCCCCATCTTTCCCGTGTAAACAACAAAAACCGCCAGCGCCAACAACCACAGCTTCCAGGCATCTCCCTCCTTGCGCCCCCTCCAAATTACCACCGCTCCAAACACAACCCCGACCAGCAAAAGCAAACAGCCGGGCAACCCGAAAATCTCTCCGAACAATTCAAAAAAACGACGGTAGCCATAGAGTGTGGGGTCTTCCCCTCCATACACTGGCGCCGTCACATAGTTGTAGCGGAAATCCTGCCAGAAACCCTTCCAATCCAAAACGCTATAAGGATTTCCCAAAATAAAACCAACCGGGACAACCAACCCGCAAACCCACGCCGCAGGACGCTTGAAACTCGCCAAAAATGGGTTCCCCCGACTCCCCATCAACTGCGCCACGGGCAACGCCGCAGCCACCACCAGACCGTTATATTTAGTCGCCGCCGCCAAACCGGCAAGAATCCCCGCCGCCACCGAAGAACGCATCGTCGGTTCTCTCGCGACCGCCGCCGCAAAAACAAACGCGAGCAGCATCATAAAAACCACTGCCAAATCGGTCGTCAAAAAAATCTGAAACGGGACGAACCCCGCCGATGTCGCCCACAACAAACTCCCGACCCTCGCTTCAAAAACCCCGTAAAACGCCCGCACCAGACAAAAAAGAAAAACGGTCGTCAGCCCAAAAAAAGCCAAGTTGATGCCCCTGGCAATCACTACCTGAAGCCGCAGAGCAAAATCTTTTTTCGCTTCCCCATCCAAAAAAAACATCTTTTTCGCAATGGTTTTTGCAGGCTCCTTTGCCAAGAAATGATTGATGTAAGTATAAAACGGCGGCTTCAAAAATTCCTTTGGCCGCAGGTAAGGGCGGTCTTTGGAAACGACATTCCGAAACGCCATCTTGTCCAAGTTCATGCAGTCGTAGCGTCCCCATGTAAGACCT
>DYNR01000437.1 GCA_020720945.1 Chthoniobacter flavus
CTTTGCAGCCCAATTGATTGCAGAGATTCACAGCAGTTATCTCACTGATTCAGGCGGAGGTTATTTCATGCCGAAAAGCCGGCGTTCTTTGATGATTTGCGAGACTTCTTTCGGGACCATCGTTTCCCAAGAAGAGCAGTTTTGGCGGATTTTTTGGAGGACGGACGCGGAGGAAATTTTTAGAAAATCGGGGGAAGAGCATTCTACGGATTGAATGAACCCGTTCTCTAGCAAGTGCTTGTAAAGATGGGAGAGATGGGGAGCGACAGGAAAGCGAGAGGCGTCCTGGATTGATCCATTTTCTGAAAGCGCGGGATAAACCAGCAGGCGAACCCCAGTTTTGAAGAGCCTCCCGAGACCTTCGAGGATGCCGCCATCCAAGTTTGCGTAGTATTTTTCGTTGAAGATTTCATTCAGCGCAGGAAGGCCGAGGGGCAAGCTGACACGGCGGTCGGTGTAACGGGTCAAGTAGTCCACTAGCCGGTAGTATTCCCCGTAGTTCGAAATCAAAACGGTGTAGCCCAGCGCCCCCAGCATATCCGCCCGATCCAAAAAATCCCGCATGTCTAACCCGCCTGTTTGCAGCAAGTTTTGCATCGTGATTTCCATGATAACCTGCGGCGAAGAAGTCTCGGCACCCGCATCTTTTTGGAAGGCGGCCAAGGAGTTTTTCATCATGTCTTCGGCGAGTAGAGTCAGCGGGCGGAAACTCCCGCGCTCGACGAGCAAGGGGCGTTTGTAAAAAATATCGGCAGGCTGGACAGCGGAGCCATCTGCTTGAAACATAGCGGCTTGCGTCAACCCACCAGCGACGAGGTGAAGGCTCATGATCCTGTTGTCGATCCCTACAAACTCGGGACCAGTGAACTGGATCATATCGACTTCCATTCTTTGCGGCTTCAGGTCGTCGGTGAGCGAAGCGATGAGGGATTCCGGCCGGTGGCGCAAATAGAGAGCGCCGTAGATGAGGTTCACTCCGATGATGCCGAGAGCCTCCTGCTGCTGGAGGTTTTCGGGGTCTAGCATCCGGACATGGACGACGATTTCGCTGGCGGGAGAATGCGGGCAACTTTGGAAGCGGATGCCCAGCCAACCGTGTGATTCGTCGTGGCGGCGGAAGCTTCTTGCCGCGACGGTGTTGGCAAACACAAAAAAGCATTTGTCTTTGCCCGACTTCGCATCCAAGCGTTCCACGAGCAAATCAAACTCGCGGTCGAGCATAGTGGCCAACCGCTGTTTGCTGACATAGCGCGCGCAAGATCCGTAGATGGCATCGCTGAATGCCATGTCGTAGGCAGAAATAGTTTTTGCCACGGTTCCAGCAGCACCCCCGACTTGGAAAAAACGACGGGCAACTTCTTGTCCTGCACCGATTTCTGCAAAAGTGCCACATACGGATGGATCCAGGTTGATCTGGAGTGCCTTTTTGTTGGTTTGCGGGTCCAAGCCGTTTTTCATGCTCTTTGGTAGTTTGGTGCCAGTGCCGCAGTGCAGAGGTCTCGAAGGCACTCTTGGCAAGATAGCGGAATGCACGGAGTTCGTCCAAGAAAAACCAGCACCGCGCCGAGGAAGCAAAAAATCAGCACCGGAACCCGCACTGCGCAGGGGTGTAGAAATTACCCTGAATCCGTGAGATAAATGCAAAGAAGCTCTGTAAGGCATTGGAGC
>DYNR01000438.1 GCA_020720945.1 Chthoniobacter flavus
CTCCCGCAATCTCCAAAAAAATCAATACCCGATCGTCACGGGTGTCCCAACCGGAACATTGCTGAAAAAAGTTTTCGCCATGCGCTCCGGCATCCGGATGCACCCGTGAGAATCCGGCACGCCCGGCAAAAATCCCGCGTGCATCCCGACTCCCCCGCCCGTCAACCGCATCCAAAACGGCATTGGCGCAGGATCCGCCTTCGCTCCCGGAGGCTTCGGATCCGTCTTGAACGCGACATTTGCCACGACGACATTGCCGGCGTCATCCACATAGTTCCCGTATAAGCTCGACTTGTGCAACTCCTTCTTTTCCAAAACCTTAAAACTGCCTGAAGGAGTCGCAAACCCCTCCCTGCCCGTGGAAATAGCCGAAACGCCCACGAGTTGCCCACCCTTGTAGAAAAACGCTTTTTGTTGTCCCAAACTGATGCGGATGCTCGGCACACCCGAAACCCCGTCGCCATCCCAATACGAGATGGACTCCGCATAATTCCGCGTCATTTGCGTGGACTTGGTGACAATCGAACCGTCTGTCCCGAGGTATTGGGTCGCCGTGCTATTCAGGCGAGAGTCGTGCGAAGCGCATGCCCCCAGCAAAACAGCGACGGCGGAAAACAAAATGCTTTTAGGGAAAAACTTCATAAAATCGTAAACCGTGATTCCGAGGAGTTATGGAATTTCCGAAACAAGGTCAAGCGAAAATCCATTGTCGCCTTTGGATTTGGATTGCATGAATTTCAATCCACTGCTTCTGGCGCATCGAATGACACACCAACTCGATGCTCACAAACCGCCTTCTCCTGTCTTGCGCTTTTGAATCATCAAACCGCCACGCAAATTACGCCTTCTCAAAAAAATAAAAAAATACGCCTTCTCAAAAAAACTCTTGCCTCCCCTAGTCTCCACCTGTTAGCGTCTCTCTCCATCATTTGTTGCGCCGACGTAGCACAGTGGTAGTGCAATCGATTCGTAATCGATAGGTCACGAGTTCGAACCTCGTCGTCGGCTCCACCCCGCAACCAGAAGATTTTCAACCCGTTACGAAGATCAGAATGCGAAAAAACACGCAAAAGACCCGGCGGGTATTCCTTGGTTTTTTCCAAGCCTTTGCAGCCCAATTGATTGCAGAGATTCACCGCAGTTATCTCACGGATTCAGGAGCAAACAAACGCGAGACCCGAAAAACAACGATTCAGCCCTTCTCTCTAGTCTATTTTTGACTTCTTTTGGCGGGAAGACTGGGGTCGCCTCACCCCCCTCGCAGATGCGCGGTGAGCCTTGCCCCGTAGCCATCCGCATATTTGCGGCGCAGCCGCCTCATCAACCGCTTGCGGCTCCCTTTAGCGATAAACTTCCCGCCTGTGGCCGATAGCGAAAACCAGAACTACTAATTTTTCATTTTCGATGCTGTAAATGATGCGGTAATCACCCACTCGCACACGGTAGAAGTCTTTTTTGCCAACCAATCGTTTGCTGCCTTCGTGGTACGGATTTTGCGCAAGTGCGTCAATCGCATCTCTGAGGCGTTGATACAGTTCGACAGAACCCAACTTTTTCAGAAATTTCCTCGCACTAGGACGCAGTTCGACAGAATAAGTCATTTTACGGCAAGCCCAAGCCCGTAGTGCTGATCCAATTCCTGCTTGAGATCGTGCCACGATA
>DYNR01000144.1 GCA_020720945.1 Chthoniobacter flavus
TCCTCTTCTCCCCTTTTCTAGGACTTAATTTTTGGACTGATTTTTTTGACGCTTCAGATTTTCCTTTCTCGAAAAAAGCTTTCGGATAAACTCGGACGCTGGAACTTCGAATAAAAAAATGTCTTCTCCCATCTCAGCAACGCTCGTTCACATCCATGTTTCTCCCGAGTCCTTGACGGATTTCATTGCCGCTACCACCGAGAACCGCACCGCTTCTCTCAAAGAACCAGGCAACCTCCGCTTCGATTTTTTGCAAGATAAAGAAAACCCTTGCTACTTCCTGCTTTACGAAGTGTATGAGAATGAAGCCGGCGCCAAAGCGCACAAAGAAACCCCGCATTATTTGGCGTGGCGGGAGCGGGTCGCCGAAATGATGGCCAGTCCGCGCAAAGGAGAACAACTGACCGCGCTAGGAATCTGAAAAATGGCAGAGGATTATCGTTCCGCAACAGCGCTAGGCAAGTGGGTGCAGGGCGCCCGTTTTGCGTGCGGCATCGGCAGTGCTTCCGTTTTGCCCGAATGGCTCGCAACTTTTTCCGGTCGCATTGTAGCCGTGACAGGATGCGGGTTGGACTCCCGGCAAACCCCGGCTTCTTCGTGCTTAAAAAACTTCATGGAAACCGGAAAAAACAGGGTTCATTTGACGGTGGATGGCGAGCCTTCCGACCTGTGGGTGGACGAAGCGAAACGCGCGATTGGTGATGCGGATGCCGTCCTTTCGATCGGCGGCGGCAGTGCTCTCGATGCGGGAAAAGCACTCGCTGTCCTGCTCGAAGAAGAAGGGGCGACAAAGGATTTTTTGGAAGGTGTCGGAACAAAAAAACCGTCGGGAAAAATGAAGCCTTGGTTTGCTTTGCCGACGACTGCCGGGACGGGTAGCGAGGCGACGGCTAACGCGGTTTTGGGAAGACCCGGAGAAGGCGGATTCAAAAAATCCTTGCGCCATGCGGACTTCCGCGCGGCGGGGGTGATTTTAGACGGAAAGCTGACGGAAGGTGCTCCGAAATTTGTTTGCGCGGCATCGGGGTTGGACGCGTTGACCCAACTAATGGAAGCTTGGCTTTCCTTGGAGGTGGAACCCGAAATCGAAAAATGGCTGGAGCACGGGCTTTTGCTCGCGCTCCGCCACTTGCCAGAAGCGGTCAATAACCCCTCGGACTCCTCCCGCCAAGCGATGCTCGAAGCCGCGTATCTTTCTGGAGCTGGGTTGTCCCGTTGCGGGCTTGGAACAGTTCACGGCCTCGCGGGTCCGATGGGTGCTGTCGCCGCCGTCCCTCACGGTCTTGCTTGCGCTAGGATACAAGGTCCCTGCCTGATCGAAAGCGTCCGTTGGATGCGGGAAAATCCGGGCTCTCCCGGATGTTCTCAAGGCTTAAAAAAATTGGAAAACTTGGCTCTTCAACTTTCGGAACACTTTGAAATAGAAGGAAATGGGCTCGATGATTTCCTGAAACAGATTGCGGCGTGGGCCGATGCGTTCGGTTTGCCAAAACTCGGGGAATCCGGCATCGGAGAAAAACAAATCGAACGCGTCGTGGCAACCGGCAGCGACAGAAATAACCCTGCTAGGCTCGGGAAAGAGGTTTGGAAAAAGGTTCTCAGAGAAGCTACTTGGTGATGATTCGCCACAAAGACTTCGCTTGTTTTTCCTCGGGCTTCTGCCGAATAGGTTGAGCCAACGAGTTCGGGGTGAAGGCTTTCTTTTTTCAACCCCAGACGCGGTAAAAAAACAAACGCGCCAAGGAATCGAATCCCGCTAACGCCCGTCGCACTACCGGATGCGGACACGCAGCCACCTTTCCGCCGAACCGCCTCTCAATCTCCAAAAACTCTTGATACGCCTCTCCCTGCAACCCGAACGAAGCCGCCCCTCGGTGGATTCGAAATCCGCAAAGAGCCTCGTCAATCACCGCCGCAAAACCGTCGCCCAACATCCTTAGGTTCTTCTCCACATCAACATAATAGCGCAACCCCAAATCGAAGCCGCCTCCCTCCAAGTAAACCTCGCGCTTCGCCAAAATCGAAACGGGTTCCCCCAGCGGATTGATTGCCCGGTGAATGCACGAACGCAACAACCTTTCTGCTGGCACCTTCCCCGTCTTCCACCCTTTTCTCCGATAAAAAATCCTTTTGCCCGCACCGCTGAAAATCGCGCATCCGACGGCACTCAACGAAATATCCGTATCTCCTTCCATCGCTTCGACTTGCCTTGCCAAACACCCCGGCAACAAAAGATCGTCCTGCCCCATCACCTTGACAAATTCTCCCCCCGTCCTTTCTAGACACGCGTTCCAGTTCCCCACCATCCCTTTCCTCTCCGCGTTCGTCCCGATCTCCCATCGCACCCAGGAAAACTCCCCGGCAACCCTCCTCGCCACATCCAGCGAACCATCCGAAGAACCGTCGTCCAAAACAACAACTTCTAGCCGGACCCCTTCTTGCCCCGCAACGGATCGCAAGCAATCTTCCAAGTGAGCACCCGCATTATACACCGGCACACATACGGAAACTTCCCTCATATTCCATGCCTTTCTTTCTCCTCTTTTTCTTCGCCTCCGACCTCTTCCGCCACCAAAAAAAGCGGACGCCCTTTTTGCTCGATAAACAACCGCCCCAAATACTCCCCGAAAACTCCCAAAACAAAAAACTGCAAGCTCCCCACAAGCAAAACAACCGACATCAAACTAGTCCACCCCGCCACAGCCGTTTGCCCCCGCAAATGGCCGAACACGGAATACGCGATTCCGACCAAACACAAGACCCCAAAAACAACGCCTAGCATCGACGCAAAACGCAAAGGCTTGATGGAGAAACTGGTAATCCCGTCCACCGCGATCCGGAAAAGTTTTTTCAGCGTGTAGCCGGACTCGCCCGCAAACCGCGCATCCCGGTGATAGCACACCGCCACTTGCTTGAACCCGAGCCAGCTCACCATCCCACGCAAAAAACGGTGGTGTTCGGGCATCTCGTTCAACAACCGGACTAACCTCCTGCTAATCAACCGGAAATCTCCTGTGTCGGGCGGTATTTCACATCCCGCCAAAGCGGTCAAAACCCGGTAATAAACCTTGTAGCAAACCTTCTTCCAAACGCTCACCCCCTTCCGGCTCAACCTCTGCCCGTAAACATTGTCCGCCCCCTCATCCATCGCCCGCATCATTTCCGGAAGCAGCTCCGGAGGGTCTTGCAAATCGGAATCTATAATCAAAACTCTTTCTCCGCGAACGAAATGCAATCCTGCGGTAACAGCGAGTTGGTGCCCGTGATTGCGCGAAAGCCGGATGCCCCGAACCCTTTTGTCCTCTTCCGATAGCGAAACAATTTTTCCCCAAGTGCCGTCCGGCGACCCGTCATCGACCAGCACGATCTCGTAGCTGCAACCCACCCCACGACATACTTCCGTCAACCTGCGGCAAAGCTCTTCCAACCCCGCCTCGTCCCGGAAACACGGGACCAGCACGCTCAAATTCACTTCTCCACCCACCGGTTTTATTTCTCTCTCCACCACTCGTTTCCTTTCCTCTCAATCCGTCCGCCGCCCGCACGACGCCCAAATTTTTTCAACCCCGCTTTCCAAAGAAATTTCGGGTACCCACCCGAGTTCCCGCTCCGCTTTGCTTACATCCAAAATGACATGGGGCATCAACGAAAACGCCCCCTCCCCAAAATGCGAAGAAACCGTCCGGATTTCTTTGCGGGTTACTTTCTCCAAAAGCCTCAAAATATCGGAAACCGAATGCCCTATTCCTGAGCCGATGTTGAACACCCGAAACCCTTCCGCACAACACAACGCCCCAGCGATTGCCCGAGCCACATCGTCCACATGCACATAATCCCGGACCACTTCGGGATTCCCAAAAATCGAAACGGGTTGCCCCTGCAAAATCCTGGCCAGAGCAACTCCGATGAGGCCTTGCCTGCGCTCCGGTGCCAAAATCGAACCGTAGGCGTTAGAAATCCGTAACGATGTCGCACTCAACCAGTTCTGTTCGACCGCCAAACGCAAATACAGCTCGGTCGTCAATTTTTGTATCCCGTAAGGCGAAAGAGGAAAACACGGGTCTCCCTCGGCGAAAGGCTTCTCGTGCCATGCCCCGTAAACCGCCCCCCCGCTACTGGCATAAACAAATCTTGCCGCCGCGTCCTTCCTCTCTCTCAACGCCTGCAACAAGTTCAAAGTCAACTGTCCGTTGGCAGCATGATCCCCCGGCCAGTGCCGGTCCGATATCGCCGGGCTGTTGGCCTGGGCCAGATGCACAACGGCTTCCAACCCGTCAACAAATTCCCGGCAATCGGCTTCCGACAACAAATCCCCCTGCATCCACTCCACGCATTCCCGCATCGCGTGCGGCGGAAGATTCCTCGCCAAACACCGCACCCGCACACCCGGAAAATTCGCCTCCAGATACCCGAGCAAATGGGAACCGATCATCCCGCCCGCCCCCGTCACCCCGATCAAATGCGGCATCTCCCCCGCTCCGCTCATTTTTCGCCCTCCGCCTTCTTGCGGTAATCCCCGCGGCTGAAATATTTTTCGAGCCACACATACAGGCAAATGAAGAGATACCGGCTTCCCATCTCCTTGATTTTCAACTTCGCGACCCCGTGGCGCCTGTTGCGCCAGGTGATCGGAATGACCGTGTAACTGAAGCCCCGCACGATCGCTTTGAGCGGCAGTTCGAGCGTGATATTGAAGTGGGGAGAGAGGATCGGGCGCACCCCGTCGATCACGGTTTTGCGGTATGCCTTGAATGCGTTCGTCGTGTCGTTGAGCGATAGCCCGAACAAAACCCTCACAAAAGCATTCGCTAACCTATTGAGAATCAACTTGATACGAGGATAATCGATCACGCCGCCCCCTTTCGTGAAACGGCTCCCGAAAACGCAGTCGTAACCCTCGTTCAGCTTTTCCCAATAACGGACGACATCGCGGCAGTCGTCGCTTTCATCGGCCATTACAATCACGACAGCGTCCCCCCGCGCCGCATCCAGACCACATACGATTGCCCGTCCAAAACCGTGGCTCCCCTTGTTTTGCAGCGGGCGCAATTCGGGCATCCCCGCCGCCTCCTGCTCCAAGATCGACCAGGTCGCATCCGTGCTCCCGTCATCGACCACCACGATTTCGTGGGGCACCCCGCGCAACTCCAATTCGATATGCAGATGTTTCACGGTGGACGCAACGCACCCCTCTTCGTCCCTGGCAGGAATGACGACGCTGAGAAGTTGAAGTGATGGTATCTCGGTTGTTTTCGGTTCGGGCACGGTCTTGTTTCTGTTCGTTCTTCCACGCATAGCACCTCCCGCCCCCTTTAGCAACCCCGCTCCAACCAGAAAAAAAGATGCAAAAACCAAACTCCCCGTGCTAGTGTCCAGCCAATCATGAAATGTCGCATCGAACTTGTCTTTTTGCTCCAGTGCAGCGTTGTCAGCCCGAAGGTGTTATCGCCCGATAGCACCTTGGGCTTCCGCCTTGCCCTGAACCAAAAATCCGGCGTTCTAAGCGGCCTTTCAATCTTGGCTGGACACTAGCCTCCCAACACGATGAACACCAACGGATTCCTTTTTCTCGCCGCATGCTGTCTCCTCCTTTTTGCGGGTTGTGCGGGCGACCGCCACCACCGCGTTCTCGTGAGCGTCCCAGAGCAATCTCTGATGCTCTTGCGAGACGGGAAGTTCGTCGCTTCTTATCCTGTATCCACCTCGAAATTCGGTCTCGGCGACCGTCACGGCAGCAACGCCACCCCGCTAGGAAAATTCCGGATCCAAAAAAAAATCGGAGATGGGCTTCCTCTCGGTGCCGTCCTAAAATCGAGGGTTCCAACCGGCGAAATTTTGTCGCCGGATGCCCCCGGACGCGACCCGATCGTGACCCGTATCCTCTGGCTGCACGGTCTCGAACCCCGCAACCAAAATTCTTTTGAACGCTTCATCTACATCCACGGCACCCCCGAAGAGCGAACCATCGGCACCCCCGCGAGTTACGGGTGTATCCGCATGAAGTCCAAGGATGTCGCCGAACTTTACGAAATCGTCGGCACGGGTGCCCGCGTAGAAATCCTCGACCAACCGCTTCC
>DYNR01000145.1 GCA_020720945.1 Chthoniobacter flavus
GATTCAGGTTCCACTCTCCCATGACCCCCCCGGCGAACTCGCTCTCCGCGCCCTCAGGTTCTTCGACCTATTCCATCGAGGGTGCAAGCATCACCCCTTGCTCCTCGATCCCTCTGTCGGACCGGGGCTTCCGCTTCGGAATGCACTTTTTTGAAACAGTCGCAATCCGCAACTCTCGCTGGCTTTACTACCAAGAACACCTTCAAATTCTTTTTGCTTCCGCCTGCTCCGCCTCGTTTTCCGCCCCCCCCGACACCGAAAGAACTTTGCTTTCTCTCCCTTCCCTCTTCCCTCTCCACGAAGGCATCGCCCGAATTTTTTGGACGGCCGGCGACGGTTCCCCTTCTTCCCCCCCCTCTCTCGGAAGAATTTTTTTTTCCCTCTCGGAAGAACCCTTGCCCGCTTCGCCGCCCTCACCAAAACTCCGCACCCACCCAACCCCCATCGCCCCTCCCCTCCCAGGAAAAAAAACAGGCAACTACTGGACGAACACTCTCGCTTGCCTGGACTCCCAAAAAAACGGCTTCGACGATGCCCTCCTTTTCAACTCCCACGGCTTTCTCGTCGGCTCTTGCTTCGGAAATGTTTTCGTGAAAATCGGAGAGACTTGGACAACCCCACCCGCCTCGGACGGCGCGCGCGAAGGGGTCACGCGCCGCTGGCTGCTAGAACGGTCTTTCGCCCGCGTCGCATCAATCCCAACTTCCTCTCTAACAAACAGTTCCGCCCTCCTCATCGCCAACAGCCGGACAGGCCCCTGCCTGGCTACCTGCCTGGACGACCGCCTGTTTCCCCCCCCAGAAAACCCCGCTTTTCTCGAAACTCTCTGGCGAGAATACTCCTTCTGATCGGCTCCCCCTTGTGCGCACCCGCCGACCTCACCCTCCCAACGCTCCGTGATCGATGGTCTTGAGCCGGGCCTTGCCCCCCCCCAATTTCGGAACGCAATCAATCAACGCTTTCGTGTAAGGATGCTTCGGGTTTTTCAAAACTTCTTCGGAATCTCCCTGCTCGACGATTTCCCCACGAAACATCACCGCCACCCGGTCGCATAGCCCCCGGATGATCGCAAAATTGTGCGTGATCAAAATCAAACTCATCCCAAACTGCGCCCGCAATTTTTTTAACTCCCCGAGGATTTGCGCTTGAATCGTCACATCGAGGGCGGTCGTAGGCTCATCGGCGACAAGCAATCGCGGCTGACAACTCAACGCCATAGCGATCATCACCCGCTGCTGCATCCCCCCGCTAAGCTGGTGCGGGTAATCGTGCATCCGCTTGGCCGGGTCAACAATCCCTACCGCATCGAGCCAACGGACGATCTCCCGGTCAATGTCTCGAACATCGGGCCGATGCAACCGGACGGCTTCGGCAATCTGGCTCCGGATAGTGAAAACAGGATTCAATGAAGTCGATGGCTCTTGGAAAATATAAGCGATCCCGCCCCCGCGGACCGAACGGAGTTTCTTTTGCGAAACGCGCAATAAATCCTCCCCGCCAAAAAAAATCTCCCCGGAATCATACCTCGCCGGCGGGGTCGGAAGCAACCGGGTCAATGCCAGCGCGGTCACGGATTTTCCGCTGCCGCTTTCCCCCACAATCGCCAAGGATTCCCCGTCCCCGACATGAAACGAAACCCCTTCGACCGCCCTCTGGAAACCACTTTCCGATTGAAAAGAAATGCCGAGATTTTTGACTTCGAGTAAAGGATTCATGTGCGTTCGGATCGTGTTTCTGCCGCTTGGCGCAAGGAGTCACCGACAAGGTAAAAACCCAGCGCCGAAAGAAAAATTGCCAGCCCAGGAAAAACGATCAACCACCACGCGTCGAGGATGTAAACCTTGCCGTCCGTGATGATGTTTCCCCAAGTCGCCTGCGGAGGCTGCACCCCAAACCCCAAATAACTCAACCCCGCCTCCGCCAAAATCGCATCGGGAATCCCCAGCACCGCCGTCACAAAAATCGGTGCCGCCGCGTTCGGCAAAATATGCCTGAAAATAATCTTCCAGTTCCCCTGCCCCAAACACCGCGCCGCCCGCACATACTCGGTCTCCCGCAAAGTCAAAAACTCCGCCCTCACAAGCCGCGCCGTCCCCGTCCAACTCACCAACCCGATCACCACAATCACATTGACTATGTTTGGCCCGAGCATCGCCACAACCGTCAATATCAAGAAAAAACTGGGGAAGCACATGATCGCATCCACCGCCCGCATCAACACATTATCCACCCACCCGCCAAGATACCCCGACACCGCCCCCACGACCACCCCGATACTCAACGACACAAAAACCGCAATAAAACCCACGCTCAACGAAATGTAAGAGCCCTGCAAAATACGCGAAAACACATCGCGCCCAAGGTTATCCGTCCCCAACCAATGCTCCCCTCCCGGCGGCAACAACTTCGCTTCGAGGTTGGTCGCATTCGGGTCAAACGGGATAGACCAACCAAAAAATGAAAGGACTGCCACGCTGGCTGCAACCGTGATTACAACGGCAACCAACCCGAAGGAAACCACCCCCACGGGATTGCGAAAAAAACGGCGGAGCGTGCGCTGGACTGGTGTTTCCGTTTTCATTCGATACGAACCCTCGGATCGACCCACGCATACAGCAGGTCGGAAATCAAATTCCCTAAAAGCACCAGCGCAGCCACGATAAAGTTCAACGCAACAAGCGTCGGGTAATCCCGCTCCAAAACCGCCTCGTAACCCAAGCGCCCTATCCCCGGATAGGCAAAAATGTTTTCGATAATCACCGCCCCGCTAATCAGCGCGGGCAAAAGCAAACCGATCCCCGTGACCAGCGGTCGAATCGAATTCCTCAACGCGTGTTTGTAAAGCACCTCGTCTTCGGACAACCCTTTCGCCCTCGCCGTGCGGATGTAATCTTCCCGCAACGCCTCAGACATCGTCGCACGCAAAAACCTGGACTGCGCCGCCACCCCACCAATCGCCAACACGCACGCAGGAACCGCCACATGCCAAAACCGGTCAAAAAACTCCGCCGCCAACCCCGGATACTTCACCCCATAAGTCTGCAAACCAAGAATCGGCGCCCCCGTGAAATCCACCAACCCGATCACCGCCAAATACGAAACCCAAAAACCAGGCAACGCAATAAACACAAACGCCAGCACCGAAGTCACCACATCGGGAAACCTCCCGTAATGCCGCACCGCATACACCCCCAACCACAGCCCAAACGAAAGCGATAACGCCAACGACAACGCATTCAACGCCACCGTCGCAGGCAACCTCTCCCCAATCTTCCGCAAAACGGGCCGCTGGTCTTTGATGCTCCGCAATTCCCCGCTAAACAAATCCCGCATGATAAAGCCGTATTGCTGCAAAAGCGGTTTGTCCAAATGAAATTTCTTCCTGTATGCCTCCTTGACCTCCGGCGAAATCTTCGGGTTCAACTCCCCCCACGGATACGGGCTCCCCGGCGTCAGCGTGATGATAAAAAACGAGATCACGCTAATCAAAAACAGCAACACCACCCCGACCAAACAGCGACGAACTAAAAATGCGATCACGGGTTCTCCTCCTTTCGAATCACCCGCCCCGCTGGCAAACTCGCGGCATATTCGGGACGGTAAAACCACTCCATATAAATCGACCACCCCGCCTTCGTCAACCGCACGGGCTCGTCAATCCACCCGCCCGCATCATCGGGACGACACACCCGATACGCGTCTTTCCACATCACACTCGTCCCTTGCGGAACGAAAAGAAACAGGTATGGCTGGTCTTCGTAAATCGTTTTTTGCAATTCTGCCGCCATCGCCATGACCCGCCCGCGGTTGTATTCCTGCCTTATTTTTTCCAGAATCGCATCCGCCTTTTTGCTCTGGTAGCCAACGACATTCAACTGCTCGGGCCCAGCTTGCGAAGAATGCCAGATCTGAAACTGGTCGAAGTCGTCCTGCGGCAAACTCCACCCCAAAACCATCGCGTCAAAATCTCCTTTGTTGATGTGCCGCGTCAAAAACACCGCCCACTCGTAAAGCTCGATCTTCACTTCAATGCCGACCTTTTTCAAATCGTCTTGCAAAAGCGTGGCGATGTCCCTGCGCACTTCGTTCCCGTTGTTCGTAATAATGGTAAACGAAAACCGCTCCCCCCCTTTTTGCAAAATCCCATCGGCTCCAGGCATCCACCCCGCCTCCGCCAACAAAGCCTTCGCCGCTCCAGGATCGTAGGGCAACGGGCGCAACGAAGGGTCAAAAAACCACATCTGCGGCGTAAAAATCCCCGTGCTTTGCACCCCGTATCCATACAGCAAATAGCGGATCATCTGCGGGACATTGATCGCCTGCGCCAGCGCCTTCCTCACCCGCAAATCGCCGAACAGCGGACGCCGCAAATTCCACCCGACATAGGAGTAACTGCTGCTCGGGCTACTGAAAAGCTGGAACCTTTTATCCTCTCGAAAAGAGCGGACCGCCCACGGATCGACGCTCCAAAAATCCACCTGCCCCGTCTCGAAAGCCAAACGCAAAGTCAGCGGATCGGGCAACACCCGAAAAACCACGGCATCCATCCACGGCCCCGGAGACCTCCAGTAAAGCGGGTTCTTCTCCAGGCGCAAATACTCGTTTGTCTTCCACTTTGCCAACTTGTAAGGCCCTGTCCCAACAGGATTTCTGTTAAAATTGTCCTCCTGCCACTTCCGGCTTTTCCCTTTCAGCAAATGCGCCGGAATCACCGGCATCCTCCAGCTATTCAACGCCGGAGCATACGGTTTCCGGTAGCGGACCACCACCTCATGCGGCGATGGAACCAGCACTTCTTGGATCAATGTAAAATCCGGTTTCCGGGGCGAAGCCACCGCGTCGTCCATGATCGCCTGGTAAGTAAAAAGCACATCCTCACCCGTGAACGGCACCCCATCCTGCCAAAGCACCCCCTTGCGCAAAACAAAATCAACTTGAGGTTCTGCGAGAAAAATGGCACCTCCCCCCGTCTCGGATTCCCTCACTTCCGCCTGCGCCACCCCCTCGCCCGCCAACGCAGCTTCGAGCGCCTCCCTGAATTTTTTTGCGTCGCCCGTCCCGCTCACATTCAAAAGATTCCCGCTCTCGGAAAACCACCGAATCGCCCCGGCCACCCCCTTCTTTTCGAGCCTCCCCAACAAATCCGCCGCACCGCCGCCAGCAAGCACGACCGTCCATTCCGACAACGCCTCCGCCCCCTCGACCACCCCCGCGATTTTCTCGGAAAAATCCAAACCCGGCTCCAGCAAAAAAACCCGCAACTCGCAAAAACCAGAAACCTCCTCCAACACCTCCGCCCGCTCCCCCTCCCCCAGCATCCCAACCACCGCATCCCTCGCACGAACCGCCGCCTCCCGCGAAGAAAAAAAGAACCGCGTCCGCTGCGACTGCTTCCACGATTCCGCCAACTCCCCCTTCTGCGCCATATTCTCGTCCACCGTCAGAAGCGATTGAAAAATCAGAGAGGAAACTTCCGAAGAAGCCGCATCCGTCGAAAGGATGGGGTTCAGGTTCGATGCCTCACCGAGCGTGCCGACCGACATGACATTCTCGCGTTCGGTCGCCAGCCGCGCGCTGAAATAATAGGAGACACCCACCAGCGCAAGCAGCAGCAAAGGAACCCCCACTATCAGTCTTCGGATCATTGTTTGTCGTTAAAAAATCTTTCTCCCTTTCTACCCCCCGACGCACCGATAAGCAAGCCAGCACATCCACCCTGCGAAAAATTTTTCAAACTGGAAAAATTGGCCCAAAGCCCCCAATGCCCCAATGCCCCAATGCCCCAATGCCCCAACGCTCCCATTCCGCCGTTATTTTTGCAAGTGCTTGAATAACAGCATGATTCAAAAAGCGGCACCGAAGCTCCTTGGAGCGCTGGGATTTATCACAGCTTTTGGCAGGAAAATTTATTTTCCCGTCCTCGCATCGCAATCTATTCTCCATCAACCAGTTACAAATCACCAAAAAAACCATCAAGAAGAATTCAGGGGTCAGAATTCAGCAGTCAAAATCCCGCCGTCCCATTCTCCCGTGCGCAGCACCTAACTTTCCCTTTTTCTCTTA
>DYNR01000004.1 GCA_020720945.1 Chthoniobacter flavus
AAAGAGGGGGCTTGATTCAGCTTTCAGGAAGAAGAAATCCGAAACGCTCCTTGGCTCCGGTCCATCTTGCAATCACCTGAATCCGTGAGATAAATGCAAAGAAGCTCTGTAAGGCATTGGAGCGAAAAGGGTTGGAAAAAACCAAGGAATACCCATGGGTCTTTTGCGTGTTTTTTCCAAGCCTTTGCAGCCCAATTGATTGCAGAGATTCACAGCAGTTATCTCACTGATTCAGGCATCAATCTTCTTGCTCTTATTTCCGCAATTTGACACTAGTGCAGTTCTCTGAACCACAGAAAAAACCATAAATAGAATGAAAAAAACATCGTTTCAAAGGATCACGAAAACCGCGGCAGGAGTTGCCGCTCTCACTTTGGCTTCCGCCTTTTCGTTGCAGGCAGAATCGCCGGCAACCCAGAATGCCAAGGATGCTGCAAAAGATGCTGGAAATGCGGTCGTTGACACAGGGAAAGGTGCGGTAGAAACAGCGGGCACAGCAGGCAAAGGAGTGCTGAAAACTTTAGAAAAAGCGGCGGTTGGAACAATCGACACCGTAAAAACAGCGGGGGAAACGGCGGTTGACACCGGCAAAGCTCTTGTCAATACCAATCCCGTGCAGGGAGTGGGAGATGCGGTTAAAACCGCTGTCGATGGCAGCAAAAAAACGGGGCAGGAAGCCGTGAAGACCGTAAAAGAAACGGGGAGCGAGGCAGTGAAGACAACTTCGGATACGGCGACGGCGGTCAAAGATACCGGGAAGGCGGCGACGGGCGATGCGAAAGATGCGGGGGCGTGCTCGGCCCGCTCCGCTGAAGACGCGGAGAAAGGTGCGGCGAACTCCGTCAAAAAGTGTTGTCCTTGAACGGGTTTTGAATGAGATGTCCGCCGGTTTTTCTCCGGCGGACACCTCCGTTTTTCCTGCGTGCCTTTTAACAGCTCATCTTTTTTATTTCTTTTCCTCCCCGGCAGCGTGGCGGGGTTTGTTTTTTGCGAGCGTTTTGCCCCGAAGTGGCTAGCCAATGCGTGGTTGCTGGGTTGCTCGTTGCTGTTTTACGCTTGGGCAAACCCCGTTGCGCTGGGGCTTCTTTTGCCGCTGGTTTCTATCAATTACTGGATCGGGGTTGCGTTACAAAAATCTGGGGAAACAAGCAAGAAACGGTTGCTTTTTTTGGGGGTCGCATTCGATTTGGGCGTGCTGGGGTATTTCAAGTATGCGAATTTTTTCGTGGAAAATCTGAACGGGGTTATTGGCTCAGATTTTTTTCTTTCCAAGATCGCGTTGCCGCTCGGGATATCGTTTGTGACTTTCATGCAAATCGCGTGGTTGGCGGCCTCGGCAAAAGGGGAGTCCGTGCGGTGCAGTTTTTTCGAATATCTGGTGCAGGCGTGTTTTTTCCCCCAGATTTTATCGGGACCGATCGTCTATCAAAAAGAGATGGTCCCGCAATTTCGGGCGCGCCGAGATGCCGGACAACGGGCAGAAGATTTTTGTGTCGGGGCAACGATGTTCACTTTCGGTCTCGCAAAAAAAGTTCTTGTCGCGGACACCCTTGCGCCGTGGGCGAGCCAGGTTTTTTGGGCGGTGGGAGCGGGGCATCCTGTCACCGCGCTGGCGGCGTGGATCGGCGCGCTGGCGTATGCCTTCCAGCTTTATTACGATTTTTCCGGATATTCGGATATGGCTTTGGGGGTGGCGAGATTGTTTGGGATACGGCTTCCGCTGAACTTCGATTCGCCTTATAAGGCCAACAGCATCAGCGACTTTTGGCGGCGTTGGCACATGACGCTTTCGAGGTTTCTCCGCGATTATCTTTACATTCCGCTCGGGGGGAGCCGCTGCGGCGCATTTCGCCGGTCGGCCAATTTGTTTTTGACGATGTTGCTTGGCGGGTTTTGGCATGGCGCGGGATGGACATTTTTGATGTGGGGGGCATTGCATGGCGGCTACCTGGTAATCAATCACGCATGGTCGGAGGCAACCGGGGCGGCGGGCGGGTTTTTTGCGCGAGTGTTTTCCGGGTGGGGAGGGAGGTTGCTGACTTTTTTTTCGGTGCTGGTTGCTTGGATTTTCTTTCGCGCGAAGAGTTTCTCCGAAGGCTGGCAACTGGTTATTTCGCTTTTTGGAACGGGTGGGGTGGCGGATTTTGCCGAGCCGCTTTTTTACAAAAGTTCCCCGACCTTGTGCGTGTTTTTTCAAAAGCTGGGATGTCCGCTTTACCCGCAGAGCATCATGGGGATCTGCCTGAGTTTGCTTTTGGTTGTCGCTTGGTTTTTTCCCAACACCCAGCAGATTCTTGCCCGATACAATCCCGGAATTGTCACTTACGGAAAAAGCATAGCCCCGCACCCGTGGTCAGAAAAATGGTTGTCGTGGAAACCGTCGGTTCCATGGTTCTTGCTCGGTGTCGCACTGTTTGCGTGGAGCTTGTCGAACATGAGCAATATCAGTTCCTTCCTGTATAGGGATTTTTGAAAGACGGAAAACGATGACTTTAGCCCGCTATAGTTTTTCTCTCTTGGCCGCATACGCAATTTGTTTTTTAAGTGTTTGGGGTTTAGCGTATTACCTGTATCCGCTGGATGGAGATTTGACGCGGGTCGGAGGTTTTTCCGAGAACGATTTTGCGCCGGACGAAGGGCAGTTGCGGTATTCGAAGAACTTGTTTCGCGTGGCGAAAAACCTTTCCGATTACGACCGCTATTACGATGTTTTGTTGTTAGGGGACTCGTTCAGTTGCGACCAAGAGGCTAGAGGATACGGGTGGCAGAACTTTTTTTGCGAAAGGACGGGGTATTCCATGATCGTGTTTGATACTAGGCGTTATTGGCCGCAGGAAATTTTGGCGTCTCCGGAATACCAAGCGCACCCGCCCAAGGTTTTTCTTTTTGAAACCGTCGAGAGGTATTTGCACGAACGCACCGCGTATTTTTCCGAAGATGCCGTTTTGGGGGCGTTGCCCGACCGGGAACCTATCGCGTTTCCCGCCTTTTCCAAGCTCCCCGAAGAGGATTTAGAAAAAAGCATAACTCATTCAAAAAGAGAGCCTTGCGGTGATACGGATTATGTCGTCGGCTTTTTGGGGGCGAAGGTGCAGAGGCATTTGGGATTGAACAACCAGGCGTTGAATTTCCCTCTTAAAACCGGGGCGTTGTTTTCTTCGAGGGCATCGGAGACGCTGCTGGTTTACTTCGATGAAATGAAGAAGAAGTCTCTGGACGATAAAGAGTTGCAAAAGGTGAGTGAGGGGGTTTACCGCTTTAAAAAGCTAATAGAGAACGATGGGAAAACGCGCTTTTTGTGTCTTGTCGCCCCCGACAAGACCGCCGTTTATGGAGATTATTTGAAGGATTCGGCCCATGCCACGCGGAATATCGTAGAGTTTGTTGCCGCAGATGGGCGGTTGCCAATGGTGCGTGGAGACTTGCGATTGTCCGAAGCGGTTCGCGAAGGGAAAAAAGACATTTATTTGCCAAACGATTGCCATTGGAATAGCGAAGGAAACAGGATTGTAGGAGAGGCTGTTGCTGAGTATGTGGAAAGCGAAATGCAAAAGCCCCTTTCCGCTGCTCCGTAAGCGGAAACGCACTTCTGGCCGACAATTTTCGATTTGCTTCTTGCATCACAATGCTTCCGACCACTAACATCTGCCCAATTATGAATCTAAAATCTTTCGTGTGCGTCGCTTCGGTCTGGGTTGCTCTCGGTGCTTCTAGCTGTATGGCGGGTTCCCAAGTCGATTCCAACATCACGGACGCTTTGGCCAGAAGCGGCGTTGGTGGAAGCACTTACGCAAAAGTATCGAATGCGAAAAAATTGGGGTTTGACGACATTCTTAATTTGGTTTCCAAGGGCGTGCCCGCACACATCGTGGAAAGCTACCTCCAGAGCACCCAAGCTGTTTACCGCTTCTCCCCCACCCAACTCGCCAGCCTCAAAAATGCGGGGGCAGCCCCCCAACTCTTGAATTACCTCGCAGAAACGGGCGGGTTCTACGCCCCCTCCCAAGACCAAGCCAGCGGCAACAACCCTCGCGGCGAACAAAAAGCCCGCTACCTCAACAGCCCGCTCTACCAAGACGAACAGCCTTTTGCCTACAACGCTCCAGAAGTTGATTACTGGTATAACTCCGCTTACGAAGAATCGCTCTACTCCCCGTTCTCCTTCGATGCGGACTAAGAGCGACTCTCCGGTTCAATCCTAACCTCCCCCCGGATTCTCTCCGATGGATACCGTCTCCTCCCAGGAGCGTTTCGGTGGCTTTCTCAAAGCCGGGCGACAACCCCTCCTCGGCGTTTTTCTTGTCGCTATCTGCGGCGTTATCGCCGGCGACTCCTCTCCCTTCTCCCCCTCCCTTTGGGCTTGTTTGGCTCTCCTCTCCCTCCTCCTCTCCGCTTTTGGAAAATGGCAAACCTTCCTCTGGCCAGGCTGCTTCTTTCTTTTCGCAGCACTCCAAGCGGGCAACACCACTTGGAACCCCGACAGCAAAATCGCCGCCGCACTCTCGCCGCTCCCTAAAACTCTCGAAGCCGAAGGCATCGTCGCAGATGCCCCAAAAATCTCTCCCTACTCCTGCTCATTTCCCCTAAAACTCGAAAAACTCTGCGAACCAAACTTCCCCCAGGACTTCCGCGGCACAAAAGTCCAGGTGCGCTGGCACGGGCCACCTCCAGAATACGGCGACCGAATCCGCGCATCCGGCATCCTTTCTCCCATCCCCGCCCCGCGAAACCCCGCCGAATTCAATGCAAAAAATTGGCTTTACAGACAAGGGATCTCCTTGGGCTGGAACATCAAACGGAAATCGGACGGAAAAATCTTGGCAAAAAACGAAGGCAACCCGATCGTCGCCCGCGCCATCGAAACGAGAAAATGGATGACCGGAGTTCTCGGCCTCGGCATGGCTTCTTTCCCGGAAGAAAAAGAAATCATTCTCGGAATGACGCTCGGAGAAATGGGCGGCATCTCCCAAACGACAGTAGAAGATTTCCAGATCACGGGAACCCTCCACCTCTTCTCCGTCAGCGGCCTGCACATCGGTATGCTGGGGGTGATGCTCTGGGCCACCTTCCGCTTTTTGCGCGTCCCTGAAAAAATCGCCCTCCCGACCATCGCATTCCTTCTTTTTTACTACGCAGCCGTAACGGGATTGAAACCCTCGGGTCTCCGCGCCGCTTTCATGGCTGCCGCCGTCCTCTTCGGGCAAATGCTCAACCGCCCAAGCTCTCCCGTCAACAGCCTCTCCGCCGCCGGCATTCTCTTGCTCTTGGCCGACCCCAACCAACTCTTCAACCCGGGCTTCCAGCTTTCCTTCGCCGTCGTTTTCGCGATCCTTCTGCTGGGTGCCCCTATCGCCCGCTCCCTCAAACCAGCCCTATCCCCCGATCCGTTTTTGCCGAAAAAATTGTATCGCCCCGCCGACCGTGCCCACGCTTGGTTCGCCGGCGAAACCTCTCTCCTCTTGGCCGTTTCCGTTTCCGCTTGGATTGGCTCTTTCCCTTTGATTGTGAACTACTTCGGGCTTGTCTCACTCTCTGCAATCCCCGCGAATCTGCTCGCCGTCCCTTTATCGTTCTACTCCTTGGCTCTCGCTGTTTTGTCCCTTTGCTGCGGGACTTTCTCCCCGTGGTTGGCGGTGCTTTTGAACCACATCAATGCGCTGTTGATCCACGCTCTTGTCGCGGTCATCCACGCCGCGGCGATCTTGCCTGGCGGGTCTTTTCTGACTGGCGAACTCCGCTGGAACCCGCCCACCGCAGAAGTCGTCCTCTTCGATTTTTCGCCGGGAGAATCAAATGCAATCTCATCAATGGGACACGCCTACCTGATCGACACGGGTTCGGCCCGCGAATGGCAATCCGTGCTGTCCCCTTGGATTTCTTCCCGCGGCCTGCGCAAACTGGACGGCATCTTCTTAACCCACGGAGACGCAAAACACACAGGAGGCGCAAAACTCGCAACGGAAGAAACCTCCCCTGGGTTCATCGCCGTTTCTCCGCTCAAAGACCGCTCCCCGTCCTTCGGTTCTTTCTTGCTCTGGCTCCAAGAAACCAACCGCCCGAAACGAATCCTATCCGCCGGGGACACCCTCTCTTGCCCGCCTGGATGGAAAGTCCAAACTCTCTTTCCCCCAACGGGATACGCTGCCTCTCTCGCCGACGACAAATCCCTTGTCACTCGCTGGAGCGGCTTCGGGTTCTCTTTTCTTTTCCTCGGGGATGCCGGAGCAGAAACCGAATCTTGGCTCGCAAAAAACAACGCTTCTCTCCTCCCCTCGGATGTCCTCGTCTTGGGCCGCCACTCCTCGGGAATCCAAGGCGATACCTCCTTCCTAGAACTGGTCAACCCGCGCCTCATCGTCGCTTCTTATTCGGAGTTCCCTCCCTCCGAACGCATCCCAGAAAACTACGCCCGATGGATCCGCGAACAAGGCATCCCCCTTTTCCAAAAAAACGAAACGGGTGCTGTCATCCTAGAAATACGAAAAAACGAAATGGAAGCCCGCAGTTTCTTGTCCCCCGTAAAACGGCTTCTTCTCCTTTCCCGCGAACCGGGATGAAAAACAAAACGGGCGGTTTTTTTCGGGTTTCCCCTAAAAAAACCGCCCGCAAAGACGAATCCTTTTGCAATGGTCTCCTGCGCTTGCGAGGACGAAAACTTTCGCTTCCTTCCCCGGCAAAACACCGGATCCGCAAAAATCAGTTCGCCGGATCGGGTGCCGCTTCGTCCCTTTCTTTCATCGCGGCCTTACGGCTGAGTTTCACGCGCCCTTTGTCGTCCACCCCGATGCACTTGACCCAAATCATGTCGCCCATGTTGACAACATCTTGGACCTTGTTGACCCGGAAATCCGCCAACTCGGAAATATGGACTAGCCCGTCTTTCCCTGGCAACACTTCGACAAAAGCACCGAACTCTTTGATGGAAACCACCGTGCCTTGGTAAGTCTCCCCGATCGTGATTTCTCGGGTCATGCCCAAAATAATCTCCTTGGCGCGCTTGAGCGACTCGCCGTTGTTCGAGTAAATATGCACCGCCCCATCGTCCTCAATGTTAATTTCCGCCCCGGTCTCGGCGACGATCCCTTTGATGGTTTTGCCCCCAGGCCCGATCAGCAAACCGATCTTGTCCTGCGGGATGCGGACGGTCTCAATCCTCGGCGCATACGGGCTCATTTCCGTGCGATGCGTCGTCAGCGTGGATGCCATGTGCGAAAGAATCACTCCGCGCTTCTCTTTGGCATCACGGACCGCTTCAGCCAAAATCGAATGGGATATCCCCGGCAACTTCAAATCAAGCTGAAAACCCGTAACACCTTCCGATGTCCCGCACAACTTGAAATCCATGTCCCCGAAATGGTCTTCGGAACCGATGATGTCGCTGAGCGTCGTGTATCGTTTCAAGTTTCCATCTTCGTCAAACTCGCTCACCAACCCGACGGAAATCCCCGCGACCGGGCGAATCAAAGGCACCCCTGCATCCAGCAACGCCAGCGTTCCGCCGCAAACCGATGCCATCGAAGTCGAACCGTTCGATTCCATGACTTCGCTGGAAATACGAATTGCGTAAGGGAAATCGCTTTCTGCGGGAATCACGGGTTCGATCGACCGTTCGGCCAATGCGCCATGCCCGATTTCCCGCCTGTTTTGTCCGCCAAAACGCCCGCATTCGCCGACGCTGAACGGAGGGAAATTGTAGTGCAAAATAAACCGCTTGGAATCCGGCCCTCCACCGTAAGAGTCGAAGCTCTGCGCTTCGTCCGCGGGAGCCAGCGTCGCCAGCGCGAGAGCTTGGGTTTCCCCGCGAGCAAAAAGGGCTGAACCGTGCGCCCTTGGCAAAAGCCCCACCTCGGAAGAAAGGTTGCGGATTTCGTGGAGTCCGCGCCCGTCACAGCGTTGCTGCCTATCCAAGATGCTGACGCGAAATGCCTTCTTTTGCAAATAATCGAAAGCCTGCGAAATTTGAAAACCTCCCGCATCGGGATACTTTGCCAAAACCGCCTCGGTCACTTCGCTGCGGAGAGCTTCGACCGCTTTGCCACGCGCCGTTTTCCCTTGCGTGTAAATGGCCGCTTCAATCCTGTCGCCTGCCACCTGATAGGCGACTTCGAGCAAAGCCGGATCCGCCACCTGCAACGGCATTTCGCGCTTGGGCTTGCCCGCTTTCGCTGCCAATTCCTTTTGCGCCTCAATCAAAACCTTCGTGTGCCCCGCCGCAAAATCGAGCGCTGCGATAAACTCTTCTTCGGGCAATTCTTTCGCAGAGCCCTCAATCATAATCACTTGCGTGCCATCCCCGACATACACCAAATCGAGGTCGCTGGACTCCCGCTCATCGTGCGTCGGATTCACCACAAACGCCCCGTTGACCCGCCCAACGCGCACCGCACCAATCGGCCCCGCAAACGGGATGTCGGAAACAACCAACGCCGCCGATGCCGCATTGATGCTGAGAATGTCGGGGTCGTTCTGCCCGTCCGCACTCAACAAAATACTGATGATCTGTGTCTCGTAAAGATACCCGTTCGGGAAAAGCGGGCGCAACGGGCGATCCGTCATCCGGCAAGTCAAAATTTCTTTTTCCGAAGGACGCCCTTCCCTCTTGAAATAACCGCCAGGAAATTTCCCGACCGCCGCCGCTTTTTCTCTGTAATCAACGGTCAAAGGAAAAAAGTCTTGCCCCTCCTTGATGCTGGTCGCCGAAACGGCCGTCGCTAAAATAATGGTTTCCCCGCAACGCACCGTCGCCGCCCCATCGGCGAGTTTCGCGATTTTTCCTGTCTCGAAATGAAGTTCTGTATTGCCGACCCGGCATGAAATTGTTGTTGGCATAGTATTGATAATAAGATTTTTTTTGTTGGCATCACGCCTGCTCTAGCGGGACGGAATCAGGTTTGCGGCGATCTCAGTTTTTCCCAAAAACGGAAGCTCCCGAAAAAAACGGGAACCCGAAAAAAAGCGGACGGAGAAAACCACCGCCACCCATGTTTGGAGGGATAAGGGGAGCTGCAGGCACTAAAACCCGCAACACCCCCGAAAACTCGAACCGGAAAAACTGGTTCGCCAATGACCCGACAGCCCGCAAAATCAGCGGATGCCTAAATTGATTTTTTTGAAACAATGAACTCCTGTTGCGTTACTTACGCAGCCCCAAACTCTGGAGCACATTCTGGTAGCGTTCGACCGATTCCCTCTTCAAATAGTCGAGCAAGCTACGGCGCTGCGCGACCATTTTCAGCAAGCCCCGGCGCGAGGAATGATCCTTCACATGGGCTTTGAGGTGACCCGTCAAATCGTTGATCCGCTTGGTCAGCAAAGCGATCTGAACATCTGCGCTCCCCGTGTCTTTCTCGTGCAACTGGAGCTTCGTTACTTCTTGGATTTCTGTAATTGCCATTTTCTTTTTTAGTCTTGTAAGAGCCACGAAAATACTTGCCCCGAAAAACATTGCAAGCAGAACTTCACACAAAATCCGCTTTTTTTACCGCCCCTGCATTTCCCCCAAAAAAAACCGTTTGCAACATTCTGAAAAATGTTCATCTTCTTGCTCTGGAATTTGCCCGCTTCCCTCGGTTCCGCAAGAATCGAACCTGTGCCAAAAAGGTCTGAAAAAATAGCGGGGCACCCCACACCACTACAACCAAAAAACCACCCTAGCAGCAAGCCTCCCCCCTCCCTCACCTCTAAATAAAAAACCTTTTGTCTTCTAGCATGTCTGACCTCCCCGCTTTCACCGAAATCTTTCCCGCCCTCTCCGCATACTCTGGCATCCGCCACCTCTTTGTGGCACGCCTGCCGGAACTCGATGTCCAAACGGACAGGGAAAATGCACTACGGATTCTGGCAACTCCCCATCGCGCCATCTTGGACAAAAATGGCTTCGGCCCTCTCGCCACCGGCGAACAAGTCCACCGCGCAGAAGTCGCCGTAATCCGCAAGTCAGAAAACCTCCCCGAATTTCCCGTGCGCGGGGTCGATGCCCTAGTGACTGACCGCGAGGACATTTGCCTTGGCATCTATGTCGCTGACTGCGCGGCCGTTTACATCGCAGACAAAACCGGCGGCGCCATCGCCCTAGTCCACGCTGGAAAAAAAGGCACCGAAGCGGGCATCGTCGCGCGCACCGTCCGCACGATGACGGATGCTTTCGGAACAAAACCCTCCGACCTCTTGCTGCAGATCAGCCCCTGCATCCGCCCCCCGCAATACGAAGTAGATTTCCCCGCAGAAATCAAAATGCAAGCATGGGGTGCCGGGGTCGGAACGGTCGAAGATTGCGGGCGTTGCACGGCCACCGACTTGACTCGCTACTACTCTTACCGCAAAGAAAAAGCCCGCACGGGAAGAATGCTCGCAGTCTTGGCAAAATCGCCCCAAACAAGGTAGCCTCCAGTCGAGATTGACTGGAAACAGTCCTTCTTCCTGCGAAACCTGCGTTCCTCTCTTTCCATGACCGCAAAAAAAAACATCTCCGCACCGCTCTTCGATGCCGTCTCTTCCGCTATCGAAAAACTCGGCGACCCCGCCCTCCTCGCAGATTTCCGCGCCTTTGCCGGTTTGTTCCCCCAACTCCCCGAAGACTCCCAAGCCTCCGCGGACGCGACGGCGACGCTCCTCGAATTAGCCTCGTCTCTCGCGTCGAAATCTTCCGCCAACTCAATTCACAAACTCCTAAAAGAAAGGGAGTTATACTGCAAACGGAGAGGCTCGCATTCCGTTTTTTGCACCGTTTTTTCTGGTGCCCCCCAACCGCATCTCCCCTCCCCTAACAACAAAAAGATCCCGTTTTTTTGCTCGGGTGCACTCCCCCATGCACGGGCAAAACAAGATTCGCCCCACGCGTTTTCGGAAATCAAAAAAGCGGTTCGCGCAGGCTTCTGGGAACCGGGCGGCGGGTTCTGGTGCCAACCTCTCACCGCACTCGCCAGCGGCGAATCCTTCGCCCGCCAGTTCCTCTTGGGACAAAAATTTTTCCGCTCGGAATTCGGGAGAAAACCGGAAATCGCCTGCATGGATGCCCCGCAAATTTTGCCTTCTTCGTTCCCCAAAATTTGCAGGCTCTCCGGGGTTTCCTTCCTCCTTCTCCCGTCTCCCTCCAACGAAATTTTCCCGAGCGACACCCCTTCGATTTTTGTCTGGAGGGGAGATGACGGAAGCGAGTTGCTCGTCTGCCACCCCCTCCGCGCTTCCGCGGAAACATTCCTTGCAACCCTCTCAGCCGCAGAACAATCCAACCAACAAAAATCTGCAACAGGTGCCAGCTTGCTACTGCTCGACGAATCCGCCGGCGATCTGCCTGCGTTCCTGGAACGCGTCGCCGCACTCCCCAACATCCAAAAATTTAAGCTGGATTCCTGCAAAAATTTCTTCCGCCTCTGCGAAAGCAACCGCGAGAAACTCCCCGTCTGGTCGGGTGATTTCCCTTCCTCCCAACCCGCCCTTCCCACACCGTCCGCCGAACTTCGCCGCTCCTCCCAAAAATCGGAAAACCTCTTGCGCGAAGCGGAATGCTACGAGGCCGTTTGCCGCGCACTTTCCCCCGACCACAAACAGCACGCGCTCCACCCAACCGCCGCCCCTTGGGAAATTTCCGGAAACGAAGAGCCTCCCGCTTCCCACCCCTGCGCCCTCCGCAGAGCCTGGCGTCTGCTCCTGCCGCACCAATCGACCACCTGTTTCTCCGCAGGAAAAAAAGAAAGAAATCACGACATGGCGACCATCGCGGAACTCGGCTCTTCCGTCTTGCAGCACACGCTCTCTTGCTTGGAAACGCTGGTCGATACCACGGGGTTCAAAAATCCTTTCCTTCTAGTAAACCCTCTGGGCTTCAGGAGGTTAGAAGTCATTGACCTCCCGGGAAACCGCCCCTGCTTGGCGGATGTCCCCCCTTGCGGTCTCTCCGTCATCGAGGCGGAAAGCACCCTCCACCCATCCCCTCCCCAAACCGTCTCCACCCGCACTTCGATCGCCGGCCAAATCACCGTGGAAAACGGTTTCTTGCGCTTGCGCTTCAACAGGAAGGGCGACCTTGTAAGCCTCTGGGATATGGAAGAAAAACGGGAGATGATCCCGCAAGGGACTACCGCCAACCACCTGGTTTTTGAAAATCCCGCATTCCCCGATTTTTCCGCGGAAGAACCTCTCTCCCACTCTTCTGTTTCTTTGGCGGAAAACCACCCTCTCCGCGCCACCGTGAAAATCGAAAAAAAATTCGGCGCCTCCCGATGGACGCAAGAAGCCGTCGTCCGGGCGGGCTGCCGCCGCGTAGATTTCATCACGGAACTCGATTGGGCAGAACAAGATAAACGCATCGCCGCCGAATTTCCCCTGTCCTTTTCCCCAAAACATACCGCTTTCGATGCCCCGTTCGGAACCGGGGTAAAACACTTGGAAAACGGCGTGAGCCACCCCTCGCATCGCGAAATTTTTCACGGCTGCCGCTGGGCGGATTTCTCGGAAACCGACTACGGGTTCGCCCTCCTGACCGATTGCCTGAACCCTTTTTCCGCCAACCGCCAAAACCTCCGCATCCACCTCTTGGATTCCTCGGTAGATGCCCCAGGGCACTACACTTTCACCTACTCGGTATTCCCGCACGCAGGCCCATGGCACAAGGCTGGTGTCTCCCGCGAGGCGGAGTCTCTCGCACTCCCCCTGCGCCCCCGAAAAACGGGAACGGCTCCAGGGCAAATCCCTCCGTCCGCCTGCTTCTTTCAAACATCGGATCCCGCCGTTGTCATCTCCTCGATCAAACCCGACTCCAAATCAACAACTTCCGTAATCGTAAGACTTTACGAATCCAACGGAAAGCACTGCCGCTCCTCTCTCAAACTCGGAATCCACTTTGCCTCCGCATTCAAAACAACATTAGAAGAGTCGGAAGTCACCGAAAAACTGAGCATTTCTAACGGCTCCATCACCCTAGACTTCCGCCCCTTCGAAGTTGTCACGATCCGCTTGAACCCGGCCTAGCAAACCCACCGCACCCCCACGCAAACCCGCCGCTTTTCGCCCGCTCCGCACACGCCTCTTTTTCGCTTGTATTCCACGCCCCTTTAACCGATAACTGGCGGTCTTATGATCCTAGCCATGCACATCCCTGACGGTATGGTCGGAGGGGCAGTTTGCCCGCTGACCACAATCATTGCAACAACTGGTATCCTCGCCGCTTTCTTTGCGGTTTTGCGTTCCCCAAAAAAACCCTCCCCCATGAAATTCGGAGCAGTGAGTGCCTTGGTCTTTGCTCTCCAAACGCTGAATTTCCCGATCTCCACGGGTGTCTCGGGACACCTCGTCGGCGGCGTTTTGGCTGCCGTCCTCTTGGGTATCCCTTCCGGAATTTTATCTATCTCGCTCGTCCTCGTCGCGCAGTGCTTGCTCTTCGCAGATGGCGGCATTTTTTCGCTCGGCGCAAACATCGTGAATATGTCTCTCCTCGGTGCAGGTGTAGGCGGTTGGATCGCCCGAACAAAAACCAGCTCTCTCTCCCCCTCGCGCATCGCTTTGGCTTCTTGGGTTTCGGTGATGTCCGCCGCGCTTGCCTGTAGCCTAGAACTCGCCATTTCAAACACCGCTCCCCTTTCCTCTTCTCTGGCTCCCATGCTCGCCGCCCACTCCGTCATCGGCCTCGGCGAAGCCCTCCTGACGATCGCCGCGGTTTACTTTTTCCGCGCTTCTTACTCTGCATCCTCTGAACGCGAAAACGCTTGGATCCCTCTTTCTGCCGCTGTCTGCTTGGTCGCTCTGGTATCCCCCTTCGCCTCAAAATTGCCGGACGGCCTCGAATGGTCGGCTTCCATCCTCGGGCTATCCGGAAGTGCCCAGCAGTCTCTCCCCTTCGTATCTCCTTTTCCCGATTATACGCTTCCCTTTGTTTCGCAAGAAGTTATATCAACAGCTCTCGCTGGCACCGCAGGTTGCGCCGCCGTCTTTTTCCTGGCACTCTTCCTCGCCACCGCGTGGAAATCTCGCGTAAACCTCTCGGGTGCAACCCGCTAACAAAGCGAAACAGCAAAGAAAAAAACGCAAATGGTGCGACGGGCTATTTATCCTGGCAGCTTTGACCCCATCACTTTCGGGCATCTGGATGTCATTGAACGGGCGTCCCAGCTCTGCGACGAACTGATCATCGCCGTCGCCGACAACAGCGCGAAGCACCCCACTTTTTCTTGGGAAGAAAGGATCGCCCTGATCCAAGAATCCATCGGTCCGCGGGCATCGGTAAAGGTGGAACGCCTGACCGGTTTGCTCGTGGATTTTGCCAGAGAAAAAGATGCCCACCTGGTCATCCGCGGGCTGCGCGCCGTCTCGGATTTCGAGTTTGAATTCCAGATGGCCCTGATGAACCGCAGGCTCCACCCGGATCTCGAAACGGTTTTTTTGACACCGAAAGAAGACTGCACTTTTATCAGCTCTCGCATCGTCAAGGAAGTGGCGAGGCTCGGCGGCGATGTCCGCCAGTTCGTCCCTCCCATCGTCGCCGATTGCTTGCACAAAAAAAGTTTTCCACAACCATGATCATCAAGCTGAGAGATTTAGAGGAACTCGGATATTCCGAGTTTGCTGGCACGCAAAGCGCTTCCGCCTTCGGTGTCGAAGAAGCGGGGGCAGAAATCGCTGGCGAGCTTTCTTACTCCCTGGAAGCGGGCGTTTCCGACGGCGGTTTCTGGGCGCGCGGCACTCTCCGCCTCCCCGTAATCCTCTGCTGCGTGAACTGTTTGGAAAAGTTCACAACCGAAATTTCCGTCCCAGACTTTGCCATGCAAACAGAGCTTGACGGAATGGATTGGATTGACTTGACTGAATGGCTGAGGGAGGATATCCTCCTGAACCTTCCACCGTATCCGAAGTGTGATTCGGACGGAGGAAAAATCTGTCCGGTCCGTTTCACGCCGGTCGAACACGCTCCGGTTATCGAAGAAAAACCGGCAGAGGGTTCGGTCTGGTCGGCACTAGACGAAATCACAAGAAAAAATTAAACCTACTAAGAAAGAGATTTTATGGGAGTCCCTAAAAGAAAAAGTTCGAAAATGCGGATGCGCACCCGCAAGGCCGCAAACCGCTGGCACGCAGAAAAACTCGCCTCCTGCTCGCAGTGCGGCTCCAAAGTGCCTGCGCACATTGCGTGCCCTTCCTGCGGATACTACAAAGGTCGCCAAGTTCTGACGATCCAAGCGGCTTAACCCGCTCGTTATCATGCGAATTGCGCTCGATGGCATGGGCGGGGACAAAGCCCCGTTCTGCACGGTCGAAGGAGCGGTGATGGCTTTGCGGGAATACCCGGAAATCACCAAACTCTACCTGACTGGCGACGAAAAAAAACTTTCCGAGGAAATCAAAAAAACGGGGTTCTCCGACTCCCGACTCGAAGTTGTCCACACCACGCAAGTCGTGGAAATGAGCGACAGTGCCGTCGATGCCGTCCGCCGCAAAAAAGATTCCTCGCTGAGCCGCGCCGTCGATCTCGTAAAAAAGGGCGACGCAGAAGCGGTTGTCAGCGCGGGACATACAGGGGCGATGGTCGCCGCAACGACAATCAAGTTGCGGATGCTGGACGGGATCGACCGCCCGGGCATCGCCTCCTATCTCCCGACAGAACACAATGTCTGCGTCCTCATCGACGCGGGGGCGAACCTTGATGCCCGCCCGGAACACATGCTCCAATACGCGATCATGGGAACCGTCCTGTCCAAACAAGTGCTGAAATTTCCAAACCCCGCCGTGGGTCTCATGTCCATCGGCGGCGAGGATGCCAAAGGCAGCGAATTCACCAAAGAAGTTTTTAAGTTGCTCAAAGCCAGCAAGTTAAACTTTCGCGGAAATGTCGAGGGGCACGATCTCTTCGAGAACCCCGTCGAGGTCGTCCTCTGCAATGGCTTCACCGGCAATGTCGTCCTCAAAACAGCGGAGGCAACCGCTTCCGCCGTTTTCCACTGGCTGAAACGGGAGCTTTTGAGCAACCCGATCCGCAAGTTCGGCGCCATCTTGGCAAAAAAAGCTTTTTTGGCTATCCGCGAAAAAACGAACTACGAGACCTACGGCGGTAGCCCCCTCCTCGGGGTCAACGGCATCGCAATCATCGCCCATGGCTCCAGCAGCCCTCTCGCAATCAAAAACGCTATCCGCGTCGCGAGGGATTCCATCGAACAACAAATCAACCCTCGCATCGTCGAGGCTATCCGTCTTTTCAATGAAGAAAATACCCAAATCTCGGGCGGGGAAAGTTAACCGTAGCGTATCGATCATCGGAACTGGTAGCTATGTGCCCCAACGCATTTTGACCAATGCGGAACTGGAAGCCCTGGTCGATACCTCGGACGAATGGATCACTTCACGCACGGGCATCCGCGAACGCCGGATCGCCGCAGAAGGGGAAGCCACCAGCCACATGGCCGCCAAAGCCGCCCAAAAAGCGATGGAACAAGCTGGCATCACCGCCGAAGAAATCGACCTCATCATCGTCGCGACAGTCACTCCGGATACCAGTTTTCCTGCCACCTCCTGCTGGGTTCAAAAACATCTAGGCGCATCCAACGCCGCCTGCTTCGATTTGAGTGCCGCCTGCTCGGGCTTCCTCTACGGCATCGAAGTCGCCCAACAATTCATCAGCAACCACACTTATGAAACCGTCTTGGTCGTGGGGGCCGATAAACTCAGCACGATCGTCAACTGGCAAGACCGCAACACCTGCGTGCTCTTCGGCGATGGTGCCGGTGCCGCTGTCCTCCGCTACCGCAGCGGTTCGCACGGGGTCATCAGCACCCACATGGGCAGCGATGGGAAATTCAGCGACCTCTTGGTCACCCCTGCCGGCGGCAGCGCGATGCCGCTCACCAAAGAAAATATCGGCATGAACTTGCATTGCTTGCAGATGCAAGGGCGCGAAACTTTCAAGCAAGCCGTCATCTCCATGGCTGCCGCAGCCAAAGCCGCCCTCGATAAAGCCGGACTCACCACCGATGACCTCACCTGTGTCATCCCCCACCAAGCCAATATGCGAATCATCGAAGCTCTCGCAGATCGCTTGAAAGTCCCTCTCAGCAAAGTCCATGTCAACTTGGACCGCTACGGCAATACTTCCGCCGCTGCCGTCGCAATCGCATTGGACGAAGCCAACCGCTCCGGACGCTTCAAATCGGGGGACTACATCCTCCTCGTCGTCTTCGGGGGCGGGCTGACTTGGGCGAGTTCGGTGATCGAATGGTAAAACGGAGATTCTTTCCGGCTATGGGCAATTCAATTTTGGAAAACGGGGGCAAGCAAACGCCTCTGGAAGATGTCAGGGTCTGCGGTGTCCGCCCGCTTGTCTCCCCCGCCGAACTCAAGCGCCAACTCCCCGCCCTCCCCGAGCACGCCTCCCATGTTTTGGAATCGCGCACCACGGCAAAAAACATCCTGGTCCGACGCGACCCGCGCCTCATGGTCGTCATCGGCCCCTGCTCGATCCACGACCCCACCGCCGCCCTGGAATACGCCTCCCGCCTCCTCGATTTGAGCCGCAAAGTCGAAGACCGCTACTTCCTGATCATGCGGGTCTATTTCGAAAAACCCCGCACCACAACCGGCTGGAAAGGGCTGATCAACGACCCCCGCCTCGACGATTCCTGCGATGTCGCGCAAGGCATTTTTGCCGCCCGCAAACTGCTCCTAGAAATCGTCGCACTCGGCTTGCCTACCGCAACCGAATTCCTCGACCCCATCATCCCCCAATACACCGCCGACCTTGTCTCCTGGGCCGCCATCGGCGCAAGAACGACCGAAGCCCAAACCCACAGAGAAATGTCAAGCGGGCTTTCCATGCCCGTCGGTTTCAAAAACGGGACGGACGGAGATATCCAAGTCGCCATGGATGCCATGAAATCGGCCAACTCCCCGCACAGCTTTTTGGGAATCGACCAAAACGGCACCACCAGCATCATCCAAACGACCGGAAACCCAGACACCCACATCGTCCTGCGCGGCGGTCGTTCGGGTCCGAACTACGACCCCGCTTCCGTCTCCGCCGCCATCGCCCGCCTAGAAAAAAGCAAGCTCAACCCTTCTCTCATGATCGATTGCAGCCACGCCAATTCCGGCAAAGACCCGGCCCGCCAACCCGAAGTCTGGCGCAGCATCCTCGAACAACGCGAACACGGGCGAAAGGAAATCGTCGGTGCCATGATCGAGAGCCACCTCCACCCCGGCTCCCAACCCCTTTCCGAAAATCCTGCCGAACTAAAATACGGCATCTCCATCACCGATCCCTGCATCGGCTGGGAAACCACCGCTTCCCTCTTTGCCTGATTTCCTCCCGTGATGGGAACCCCATCTCCGCTCTCTTTCGCCGGCATCGATTTTGAGTCCGCCCGCCTCAAAAACAGCCGGGGCGACGAACCTGTTCAAATCGGCATCGCCGTTTTTTCTCCCTCCTCTTCCGCCCCCCCCTCCTTGGACATTTGCTGGAAAAGCTACCTAAAACCTTCTGGCGCAGTCTTTTCCGGCCCCGGCCTCTCCGATGCTAGCGTCCTCGACGATGCCCCCGATTTCCTTTCCCTCTGGCCAAAAATCCGCCAATCCCTCCACGGTCGCATCCTCGTTGCCCACGGTGCAGGAACGGAAAAACGCTTCCTCCGCGCCTTCCCCGGTCACGGCTTCGGCCCGTGGATCGACACCCTCCGACTCTCCCGCGCCGTCCTCCCCTCCGCCCCCTCCCACTCCCTCGGCACCCTCTGCTCAACCTTGGAAATCGAACCCCACCTCCGCCAACTCCTCCCTGATGCAACCTGGCACGATGCCCTTTTCGATGCCATAGCCGCCCTCCTCCTCCTCCGCAAACTAGCCGAAATCTCCGGAGCCAACCTCTCGGACATCGCGACATTGAGCCGCCCAGCCATCGAAAAATACTTCCGCTCCCGCCGTATTTCCGCCACCTCAAACCGCACCTGTTGACCTTCCCGCCCCCTTCCTCTATGCTCGCTCCCATGAACCTGAGCCAAAAAATCCACCGCAAAAAGCGAAAAGAAAAAAGCGGCACGAGCTTCCAACTCCCTTCGCTCTTTCAAAAATTTTTTGCCCGTTTTGCCCAAACCAACCTGCTTCTTCTCGCTTCCCTCTTCTTGGTTTTTCTCTGTGCGGATGCCTCCGCCCAAAGCGTCACAAAGCTCTTGGAAGAAATTTTGCACCCCCCCTCAGCCGTAAAAAAAACCTCCGATGACCCCTCCCCTGCCGAACAAGTCTCTTGGGTAGAAAACCAAATCGCCACGGCGCAAGCCGACCTAGACCTCTTCCGCTCCGACGCTTTTTCAAAACGCCTCACCGACGCCCAACTCCCGACCTCCCGCAAAAACGAATTCATCCGCGCCGCCCAAGAACGCCTAGAAGCATGGAAAAGCGCAAAAGGGGTCCTCGACGGCATCGTCGCCCGCGATGGCGCAGGAATCCAACCCGCAAAACTCTCCACCGCTTCCACTCCGGAACAAGCAGAAGAAGCCGCCCGCCGCCTCGATTCCCTCAAAGAACAAATCCTCAACCTCTCCTACCAGCACCAGACCTTGGCCGCCGTCCGCGAACAAGCCAACTACGCGCTTGCCTTGGCAAAACGGGAGTACACCGATGCCAAGGAAGAAAAAAACTCCGAAAACTCTCCCCACGCCCTCGATCAAGCCACCCTCCACGAATTGCTCGCGACAACCAAATCCCAAGCTGCTGAAGCCTCCCTCTTTTTCTGCAAATGGCAAGACTACAAAATCGCTTCCGAAGAAACCTCGATGCGCTCGGAAGCCGACCACATCCAAGAAACTCTCGCCAAAGCTGGCTTCGGCAAAGTCATGGACAAATCCCGTGCCGTAACCCAACTCGAACAACTCAAAACCGAAGTCCCAAAACTCGAAAAAAAATCCTTCGCCGCGGAAGCCAGCTTCCTCGACGCAACAGAAAAACTCCGCTCCACCAAAGAAAAAACCAAAACCGAAAGCGACAAATCTCCCTCCGCCGATTGGTGGATGCAACACCACGGCTCCCTCCTCTCCACCTGGGAAGTCCTCCGCAGCATCGGGCAAGCCCGCCTCCTCTTCACCCGCCAAACCGAAAGCCTCTGGAACCGCGTCCTAGAAACCTCGGAATCTTGGACTTTATCCGAACTCCAAAAGGCGCAAAAAGAAACAAAAAAAGACCTCCTCTCTCTGGAAGCCGCCGCCGTCCGCATTGACGGTCGCCTCGCCGATGCCCGCAGCGAAGAAGAACAAATCAACCGCATCCCCTCCCCCGAATCCCTCTCCGCCCCGCAAAAAAAAGCTCTCGCCGAAAGAAAAGAAGCCAACAAACGCGCCATCAACGAACTCCTCGCCCTAAAAAAACAGCTCGCAGACCTCCGCTCCCTCCAACAAAAATTCACCGAAGAACTCGACGACGCCATCGTCTCCCTCCGCGACAAAGGAACCTTCGGCACTCTCCCAAACGAAATCTCCGAAACCTTCTCGGATATCTGGCATTTCCCCCTCATGGAAACCAGCGGCCACCCCCTCACCTCCGGCTCCCTCCTCCTTTCTCTGGCAGGAACCATCACCGCCATCATCCTGTCCAGGACCATCGCAAAACAAATCGCTTCCTCCTCCCAGCGGCGATTCAAATTCGCTCCCTCCCAATCCGACCTCGTCGAAAAATTAAGCTTCTACGCCTTCGTCGCTTTTTTCGTCCTCACCATCTTGCAATGGCTCAGCATCCCCCTGACTGTCTTCGCCTACCTCGGCGGCGCCCTGGCCGTCGGCATCGGCTTCGGCAGCCAAAACCTCGTCAATAACTTCATCAGCGGCATCCTCCTGCTCCTCGAACGAAAAATCAAAGTCGGCGACATGGTCGATGTGGACGGAAACTTCGGCACCGTCATCAACCTCGGTAGCCGCTGCTCTTCGATCCGCAAATTCGACGGGGTCGAAGTCCTCGTTCCAAACAGCCTCTTGCTGGAAAAAACCGTCGTCAACTGGACGCTCTCAGACCCGCAACACCGCTACGATTTTGCGGTCGGCGTCGCCTACGGTTCGAACCTCGACGAAGTCTTCCGCACTCTCGAAGAAGCCATGAAGGCACAACCGGAAATCCTGCCAAACCCCGCACCGGAAGTGGCCTTCGAAAACTTCGGTGCCAGCACCCTCGACTTCCACCTCTACTTCTGGCTCTCGCTCGGCCAGATTAACCCGCGCCAAATCTCCAGCGAACTCCGCCGCCGCATCGACCGCCTCTGCCGCGAACGCGGCATAGAACTCGCTTTCCCTCAACGGGATGTCCACCTGCGCCTCGCCGCCCCCTTCCCTGTTTCCATCGAAAAAAAACCGGACCCAACAATCGCCGAGGCTCCTCTCTGAACCGCCTCCCATCCCACCTTCCTTACCGCTATGAACAGCACCTACTCCGCCCAAAATTACCTAGACTTCGACCAAACAGACCACCAAGCGATCTTCGAAAATACGGAAAATGTTTGGGAAGCTCTCCCAAAAATCGCCGCCTACCTGCAATTCCGCATCAAACCCGCCATCCTCGGCTCGGTCATGGGAACCCCGTTTATCAGCAAAGCCGTTTACATCGGCAAAGGCACGGTCGTGGAACACGGTGCCGTCGTCAAAGGCCCTGCATGGATCGGCGAAAACTGCGTCCTCCGCGCCGGTTGCTACATCCGAGAAAATGTCCTCGTCGGCGATGGCTGCGTCCTGGGCAACTCCTCGGAATTCAAAAATTGCCTGATTTTTAACGGCGCAGAAATCCCGCACTTCAACTATGTCGGGGACTCGATCCTCGGCCACCGCGCCCACATCGGCGCCGGTGTCATCCTTTCCAACATCCGCCTCGACCGCAGCGAAGTCATTGTCCGAAACGGCGGAGAAAGTATCCAGACAGGATTGCGCAAATTTGGGGCGATCATCGGAGACCGCGCGGAAGTCGGCTGCAACAGCGTCCTCAGTCCCGGTTCGATCATCGGAAAAGATTCGATCGTCTATCCTGGCACGCAATGGAGAGGAGTGCTCCCGGAATCAAGCATCGCCCGCCTGCGGCAAGACATCGCCGTCCTCCCCCGCAGAAGCTGACCCGCTCAAAAAAAAGTTTGATGCAGCGCAGGCATTCTTGCCTGCATCTCCTCCTGTTACTTGAACCTACCAAATCCTCGCGTAAGCCACAATCTTATTTGCAAAAGCTTGAATCACTGCACGATTCAAAAAGCACATCGAAAGATTTCCCGTATAGGATGCGGGAAGAAAAAGAGAAAAGTGGTAAGAGAAAAAAGTGGGGGAGGACTTCTGCCTTCTTCCTTCTGACTTCTTCCTTATCCCATGTGGGCGATGATATTTTCTCCAAACTCCGAA
>DYNR01000146.1 GCA_020720945.1 Chthoniobacter flavus
CGGGAAGTCGTGCCTTCCCGTCCAGAGCGGAATCATGCTTCCGCACTCCAAGGGTGCTTTGCAACTCAAGAAGAAAGGAGCGAGGATTCGGGTGCCATTTTATTTTTGATTGGATGCTAGGATTTCGCGGTAGATGGAGGCGAGTTTTTCCGCTTTTTTTTCCCAGGTGAATTCGCGGAGGATTTTTTCTGCGGCGTTTTTTGCTAGGGAGCGGCAGAGTGCGGGGTCGGAAGCTAGGCGTTCCATCGCGTTTTTCAAGGAAGAAACCAGTTCGGCTTCTGGGCGGAGGGGGAGGAGGATGCCGCAGGAAGAGTCGATGAGGTCGCGGGGGCCGCCGTAATCTACGACGATGCTGGGGATGCCGCTCGCCATTGCTTCGATGACGACGCCGCCGCCGAACTCGCGCAAGCTCGGGAAGACGAAGCACTGGGATTCCCGCAGGGTGCGGGAGACTTCGCTTTGTTCTTGGTGGCCGAGGAAGCGGACGGAGGAGGAGATGCCGAAGTCGCGGGTCATGGCTTCCAGTGCGGGGCGGTCCGGGCCGTCGCCCACGACGAGCAGTTCGCAATTTTTTAATGCGGGGGAATCGCGGAAGGCTTGGAGGGTCAGCCAGAGACCTTTGTAGGGGACGAGGCGGCCGACGGTGACGAAGCGGAATTTTTCTTGTGGTGGATGCCAGTCCGAGACGATCTGGAATTTTGCGGGATCGACGCCGTTTTCAGGGAGGAGATATTTTTTGCCTTGGAAGGAGGGGGGGATTTCCGTTGCGGTGTGTTGGCTGCCAGCGATGGCGGCGCGGGCGTGGCGGTAGGTTGCGGCGTAGTAAGGGAGCAGTTTGTAGGCGTTGCGCAGGGGGACGAGAAATTCGTTTTCTTTGGCGCGGAGTCCGGGGAATTCTTTGGGCCAGGGGAGTCCGCCGTTGAGGGGGCCGAGGACGGAGGGGGTGCCGGTCCATGAGACGATGGGGCTGCCGACGGTGGGAGTGACGGGGGTGATGCGGTGGATGATGTCGAACTCCTTTGTTTGCAGGCGTTTGCCTACGAGCTTGAAGAGTTCTTTTTCGAAAAACAGGTAGCTGATGCTTTGGAAAGCCGTGTTTGTAGTCCAGCCTTTGCCGCGGTTGCCGCGGAGGAGTTGCGCGAAGCGGTAGAGGGTTCCTGCGACATAATCGTTGTCCGGGTAGAGGATTTCCGCGAGGGAAGCGATGGGGTCTTTTTCGATGGCGGGGCGGTTTCGCGGGTGGGTGGCGAGTGTCACGCGGAGGTCGGGGCGGGAGCAGAGGGCGCGGGCGAGGTTGTAGCCAACGAGGGGGACGCTAGTCCATTCGGGGTTGCAGGCTTCGGCGATGAGGAGCAGTCGTAGAGGAGATGGTGGCGTGGTCATTTTAGGGCACCGGGGCAGTAGGTGTTTTCATCATGGCGGAAGGAGTGTCGGCTTCGGTGGAGAGATTGCCACGGAACGGAGGAGAAGGCAAGGGAGTATTCGGTTTGAGAAACGGTTCGCGAAAACTCTCCGGATGGGGGGAGCGAGGGGGGGAGAAAAAACTTTTGTTTCGCGCCTTGCTTTTTTCTTTTTTTTCGGTAGGAGTGGAAGGCAAGGTTTTCGTTATTAGTTGGCGGAGCCTGTGAAAATTTACCGATCTATCAAGAACATGAAAAAAATCGAAACAATCATAAAGCCATTTAAGCTGGAAGAAGTGAAAGATGCGTTGGCGGCGTTGGGGATTGAGGGGATGACCGTGACGGAAGTGAAGGGGTTTGGGCGGCAGAAGGGTCACACCGAGATTTATCGCGGGAGCGAATACACGGTGGATTTTTTGCCCAAGATCAAAATTGATTTGGTTGTGGCGGATGAGATGCTGGAACCAGCGTGTGCGGCTATCGTGAAGTCAGCCAAGACGGGGAAGATCGGAGACGGGAAGATTTTTGTTTTGCCCGTGGAAGACGCGATCCGGATCCGCACGGAAGAGACCGGGGAAAAAGCGATCTGAGGGAGTCCTGTTTTTTCGGGGTAAATTGTTTTAACTTGCAGGAACGCAAGAAGATGCGTTTCTGGGCGGAGGTAGAATGAAAAAGTTGCCAGACCCATCGAAGAAGTATCGTCCTTTTGCTCCGCTGGTGTTTCCCGAGAGGGAGTGGCCAGGGCGGGTGATCGGGTGTGCGCCCGTGTGGTGCAGCGTTGATTTGCGGGATGGCAACCAGTCTTTGCCGAGGCCGATGACGGTTGGGCAGAAGGAGGAGTTTTTTCGGGAGTTGGTCGCGGTCGGTTTCAAGGAAATCGAGGTGGGTTTTCCTGCGGCGTCCAACACGGAATACGCGTTTGTCCGCCGGTTGATCGAAGGGGGGCTGATCCCCGATGATGTGACCATCCAGGTGCTCGTGCAAGCGCGGGAGGATTTGATCGAAAAGACCTTTCAGTCTTTGCGAGGGGCGAGGCGGGCGATCGTGCATTTGTATAATTCCACTTCGCCGGCGCAGCGGAAGATCGTGTTTGGGTTAGAGAAGCCCGAGATTTTGGGGATTGCGGTCAGAGGGACGCGGTGGGTGAAGGAGCGGAAGGGGATGTTGCCGGAGACGGACTTGGTTTTTCAGTATTCGCCCGAGAGTTTTTCTGCGACGGAAATTGATTTTTCGTTGGAGGTGTGCCAGGCGGTGATGGAAGAGTGGGGGCCGACGGCGGCGAAGAAAATGATCCTCAACTTGCCTGGGACTGTGGAGATGGCGACGCCGAATGTCCACGCCGACCAGATCGAGTGGTTTATCCGGCATTTGCCTGGGAGGGAGAAAGCTGTGATCAGCGTGCATACGCACAACGACCGGGGGACGGGGACGGCGGCGACGGAGTTGGCGTTGCTGGCCGGGGCGGAGCGGGTCGAGGGGACGCTTTTCGGGAACGGGGAGCGGACGGGAAATTTGGATATCGTGGTGGTGGCAATGAACTTATACACGCAAGGGATTTCGCCGGGATTGGATTTTAGCAGGATCATGGAGACGCGAGAGATCTACGAGAGGTGCACGGGGATGGGAGTCCACGAGAGGCAGCCTTATGCGGGGGACTTGGTTTTTACGGCGTTTTCTGGTTCTCACCAAGACGCGATCAAAAAGGGGTTTGCCGCGATGGAGAAGGCGGCGGAAAAGGCGGTAGCGGAGGGGGGAGATGCGCCGCTGTGGGATGTGCCATATCTGATTCTCGATCCGGAAGACATCGGGCGGAAATACCAAGAAGTCATCCGCGTCAACAGCCAGTCGGGGAAAGGCGGGGTTTCGTATTTGCTTGAGTCCGAGTGCGGGATTTACCTGCCGCGCCCGTTGCAAGTCGAGTTTGGGGCGGTTGCGAACACTTATGTCGATTCGTTGGCAAGGGAGGTCACGGCGGCGGAGTTGAAGGATTTATTTTGGCGGGAGTATGTCGAGAAGAGGTCGCCTTACGAGCTGGTGCATTTTCATGCGGACGGCGTTGGCGGGGTGATCGGGTGCCGTGCCAGTTTGATGAAAGACGGGGAAGAGATCCGGGTTACGGGGCAGGGGAACGGGCCGTTGGCGGCATTTTCCGAAGGTTTGCAAAAGGTTGGGGAGCAAGAATTTGAGGTTGTGTTTTACTCCGAGCACTCGCTTGGGGCAGGGACCGATGCCAGCGCGATCGCTTACATTCAGGTCAAGAGGAAAGACGGAGAGGCGAGGTTTGGGGCAGGGGTTGATACGAGTATCGAACTGGCCAGTGTGCGCGCGTTGCTTTCGGCGTTGAACCGTTTCCGATGACAAAAGGTTTTTTGGAGAAGCTGATCGAGCGGATCAAGCGAGTCCAGCCGGGGGACATGCAGAGTTACCTGGTCGATTTGGCGCGGGAGAAAGGTTTTTTGGAGACGATTTTCAATGCCATATTAGAAGGGGTGATCGTCACCGACCTCGGGGGGCGCATCATTTATTTGAACCGTGCGGCGTGCGAGTTTTTTGGTCTTGATGGGGCGCATTGCATGGGGAACCCGCTCGGGGAAGCGGTGCGGGGGCTCGACTGGACGGCGTTGCAAGGAGCGGGGAACCAAGTAGTTAACCGGGAGATGGAGGTTTTTTATCCGGAGAACCGGCTTTTGAATTTTTATGTGGTGGGGCTGATGGGGGGCGAAGGGGAGCACCGGGAGCTAGAAGGGCACGCGATTATTTTGAGGGATGTGACGCAGACGCGGCGCACGACGGAAGAAACCATCGAGAGCGAGCGGTTGTCCGCGTTGACGCTGCTGGCGGCGGGAGTCGCCCACGAAATCGGGAACCCGTTGAATTCCTTGGGGATTCATTTGCAGTTGATCGAGCGAAAAATCAAAAAACTGCCAGCGAAAGCCAAGGTGGGACTCGAAGAATCCGTCGGTGTCGCCAGCCGGGAAGTGGCGCGGTTGGACGCGATTATCACGCAATTTTTGCGGGCGGTCCGTCCCCATCCGCCAGTGATGCGGCCAGAGAATTTGAACAAGATCATCGAAGAATCCCTCGAGTTTCTCGCCCCCGAAATCGCGGATCGCGACATTTTAGTAGAAACCGAGATGGAGCCCAACTTGCCGCTTTTGTCGCTCGACCGCGACCAGATCAAGCAGGCGTTTTACAACATTTTTCGGAACAGTTTTCAGGCGATGCCTGGGGGAGGTTTTTTTCGGGTGCAGACGCGGTGCGACGAGACGCACGCGTTCGTCACGATCACGGATACAGGCGGGGGAATCCCCGAGGACAAAATCGGGCGGATTTTTGAGCCGTATTACAGCACGAAGCCTGGGGGGTCCGGGTTGGGGTTGATGATCGTGCAGAGGATTGCGCGGGCGCACGGGGGCGAGTTGGCGATCCATAGCACCGAGGGGCACGGGGTCACGGTCACGCTCCGTTTGCAGAGGTTCGACCGCAGCGTGCGGTTGCTCGAAGAAGGTAAGCCGATGAATGCCAAGCAGTTGATGGAGAACAACCCGTAGGGGAGAGGGAGGAAAAACAAAGGATGAAAAAACTTGTTGAGTGCGTGAGGGGCGGGGGAGAGCTTTGCCCCGAAGAGGTGAGGGAAGCCGTGGAGGGGCTGGTTTCTGGGGCAGTTGGCCTTGGGGAGAAAGCGGATTTTTTATTGGCGTTGCACGAGAGGGGCGAGATGCCGTCCGAAGTTGCGAGTTTCGTTTTGGCGTTGCTCGACAAGGCAGAGCAGCCGCAGATCGAGGGAGAGAGCCGTCCGCTTTTGGATGTGTGCGGGACGGGCGGAGACAAGGCGGGTTTTTTTAATGTATCCACGGCAGTGATGTTCGTTGTTGCTGCGGCAGGAGTCCGGGTGGTCAAGCACGGCAACCGAGGGATTACTTCCAAGTCAGGCGGGGCCGATGTTTTGGAAAGTCTCGGGGTGCCCATCCGCGTCGCGCCCGCAGATGCGGGAGATTTTCTCCAAGAGCACGGTTTTGTTTTTTTGTTTGCCCCCGATTATCACCCGGCGTTTCGCGAGATTGCTCCCGTGCGTAAGTTATTGGCGGAGAAGGGAAAGACGACTATTTTTAACATCTTGGGGCCGCTGTTGAACCCCGCCAGGCCCGACTTTCAAATTGCGGGGGTTTTTCAAAAAGCGTTATTGCCCGTCTATGCGGAAGTTTTTCGGATTTTGGGGAGGGCGGGAGCGTGGGCGGTTCACGGGGAGGTTGAAGGGGGAGGGTTGGATGAGATTTCATTGCACGGGAAGACCGAAGTCGTCCGGCTTGCGGGCGGGATGCTGGATTCTTTTGTGATTGATGGGATGCGGATGGGGTTGGAAGGCAGCGAGTTGGGGAGAGTCCAAGAATTGCGGGGGGGGAGCCCTGGAGAAAACGCGGAAATTTTGCGTGGCGTGTTGCGGGGCAAAGATCGGGGGGCGCGCCGCTCCTTGGTTGTTTTGAATGCGGGGGCGGCGTTGAGCGTTTGCGGGGTCGCAGGAAGTTTGGAGCAAGGAATCGCGGTTGCGCAGGAGGCGATAGACAGCGGAAAAACCGGGGAGATTATCGATGCGTTTTGTTGAACCTGAACCCGTGAGATAACTGCTGTGAATCTCTGCAATCAAT
>DYNR01000439.1 GCA_020720945.1 Chthoniobacter flavus
TCTGGAAAAAGCTGTGCCGGATATCGGAGCTCAATCTGGACCTGGTGAGGCGCGGATGAAGGGTCCGGGGCGGATTGAACTGACGCCGGGGGAGGTGAACGGACTGATCGAACGGGTCAAGGGGGACGATTTGTCCGTGGAAGACAGGGAGCGGTTGGTGGATTTAATTTACGCGCTCCACTGGATGAACCGGTCTTTGGAGGAGAAGAGTTTAAGCATTGAGAGGTTGCGAAAGATCTTCGGAATTCAGACGGAAAAGGCGTCCCATATTTTGGACGTGATTGAAAAAGAAATTGAAAAGGACCGGAGGTCTGAGGAGAAGGGATCCCCCGCCCCCGTCGATTCCGGAGACGCGGGCGGGAAAGCCCCCGGCCACGGGCGGAGGAGCGCCGAGGACTATCGAACCGCCAAACGGGTGGACCATGCGCACAACACCCTAAAGGCGGGGATGAGATGCCCCGGGTGCGATCGTGGGAAACTGTGTTCGTTGCCGCCCGGGAAACTGTTGAGGATCACGTCAATGCCGCCCCTGGAGGCGACGGTGCACCGCCCCGAACGGTTGCGGTGCGCGACCTGCGGGGAGGTGTATGCGGCGGAGCTTCCGGCGGAGGTGGGCACGGAGAAATACGATGCGTCCGCTTGCGCGATGGTGAGCACGCTTCGCTATGGGTACGGGATGCCCATCAACCGATTGGCTCATTTTCAAAAGTCCCTGGGCGTTCCGTTGGGGGTGGGGACGCAGTGGGAGCTGATCACCCGATCGGCCGAGGCCGGCCGCGCGGTGTTTGAGGCCCTTGTTCAAACGGCGGCCCAGGGCGAGCTGTTCCATAACGACGACACGCCCATGAAGATCCTCTCCCTGATGGGCGAACACAAGCGCGCCCGGGAAAACGGCGAGGAGTTGGAACGAACGGGGATGTTCACCACCGGGATTGTGGCGATCGTCCGCGGCCGCAAAATCCTGCTGTTCTTTTCAGGGAGAAACCACGCGGGGGAGAACTTGGACGGGATTTTGGCCCAACGGGAGGAGGGGCAAGGGATTCCCCTCCAAATGTGCGATGCCTTGTCCCGAAACGAACCCGCGGAAGCCCCCACGATGGTGGCCAATTGCCTGACCCACGGCCGCCGGGCCTTCTACGACGTCTATTCCGCTTTTCCAGAACAGGTGAAGTACGTGATCGGATTATTGAAAGACGTTTACCACAACGACACGATCGCCCACAAAGAGGGAATGTCGGCTGACGAACGGCTTCATCTTCACCAAATGAAAAGCGCGCCCCGGATGGACCAATTGAAGGATTGGATGGAGGCCCAGATTGTCGAGAAAAAGACGGAGCCCAATTCCAGCCTGGGGAAAGCCATCCACTACATGAAGAGCCGGTGGGAGAAGCTGACCCTTTTCTTGAGGGTCCCGGGAGTGCCGCTCACCAACGACGTGTGCGAGCGGTTGCTCAAGACCGCCATTCGGCACCGGAACAATTCCCTCTTCTACAAAACCGAATCCGGCGCTAAAGTCGGGGATATTTTAATGAGCTTGATCCAAACCGCCACACAGGCCGGGGTCAACCCGTTCCTCTACCTCACCGCCCTTCAAAAACACAAACCGGTCGTCGCCCAAAACCCCGAACGCTGGTTC
>DYNR01000147.1 GCA_020720945.1 Chthoniobacter flavus
TTAACTGGATGCCAGGCGAGCGGAAAGCGGGCGGGAGTGCAGCACTTGTTGCAGGTAGGCTTTCAGTTCCTCGTCTTCCATTTTTTCCAGCACAGAATCGAAAAAAGCGTGGACGGACATTCTCAGCGCGTCGGCTTTTGGTATTCCTCTGGCTTGGAAGTAAAACAATTCTTCGGCGTTAATTTCGCCCGTTGTCGCCCCGTGAGAGCAGCGGACGCCATCGGCCAAAATTTCTAGTCCAGGCATCGAGTTTGCTTCGGCTCCACCGCTGAGCATGAGGTTGCGGATTTTTTGGTAAGCGTCGGTTTGGTGCGCCCCTTCCGCCACTTTGATGAGGCCAGAAAAAACCGTTTTTGAATCGTCGTCGAGCGAGTTGTGGTAGAGGAGATCGCTGTAAGCTCCTGGCGCAGAATGGAGTTGGAGCGTGCGCTGGTCGATAACCCGTTTTTCGTCCGCGGGCGTGACCGCCAGCATGACGCTCCTGGCACCGGGTGCTGTCATGTCGCTACGATTTTCGCAGCGGACAAATTTTCCTCCGAGGTTGGCGGAGAATGCGGTGGCAGAGGCATCGCCGGCCACGCAGGTCGAGTTGATGTGGAAAGCCAGGGTTTCCCTGCTCCACGCCTGGACGGAAACATAGTTGAGGCACGCCCCTTCCGCCAAGTGCAAGTCGTTGATGCCGCAGGCAAAAGCCCGGTTTTCATCGGCGTGACGGAAATGGTCGAGAACGGTGGCTTTGCTGTTTTTTCCTAGGATGACAAGTGTGTGCGGGAACACCGCAGAGTTTTCGCCTTCGATCCAAGTGTGGATTTCGATCGGTTTTTCGACGCAAGTATTTTCTGGGACAAAGATAAAAACGCCTGTTTGCAACAGGGCGAGATGGAGGCGGGCGAACTTCCAAGACCCGAGCTCTACTTTTTCTTTGAGAAAAAACGAGCGGAATAATTCGCCGTGCTCTTTTGCTGCAATTTCCAAGGGCAGGACGACAACGCCTTCAGGCAGGTCAAAAATTTCGCGGGAAACGAGGGCGTTGTTGGCGATGACAATCTTTGCCGCCGGAGCTTCTGCGCCCGTAGATTTTTCAAGCAAAGCTTGGGGGTCTTTTGCGGGTTTGGGCAGGTGGTAGCCGGACAAGTCCACGGCAGAAATGTCGGAAAAACGCCATTCTTCGTCCGTCCGTTTTGGGAATGGCGAAGAAGAAAAATCGTTCCATGCAGTGCTGCGATCCGCCTCCATCCATCCGGGCCAGCAACCGTTTCCGAGAGGGGCTTCAAAGTTTCCGTTGCCGGGTGCCGCCGCCTGCGAGGGCGATGAAGAGGCGGGTTCAGTTCCTTTCCTTGTATCGTTCATGTTCTTGTCTTCCAAAGCGTTGCGTTTTTATCAGCCGACGGAGCCTTCCATTTCCAAATCGATGAGGCGTTTGAGTTCTACGCTGTATTCCATGGGGAATTCGCGGACGAGATCGTTGACGAAGCCGTTGACGGCCAAGCTCATTGCGGCGGCTTCGCTGATGCCCCTTTGCTGCATATAGAAAATTTGTTCTTCGCTGATCTGGCTAACGGAGGCCTCGTGTTGGCAGGCGTTGCCTTGCCCCCGCACGGTGATGGCAGGGTAGGTGTCCGTGCGGCTGTGCGAGTTGATCAGGAGCGCGTCGCACTCGGTGTTGTTTTTGCAGTTTTTCAGATGGCGGGGCACGGCCACCATGCCGCGGTAAGTCGCCCTGCCGCTGCCGAGGCTGATGGATTTAGAAACGATGTTGCTGGTGGTTTCGTCGGCGGCGTGGATCATTTTTGCTCCCGTGTCTTGGTGCTGGCCGTCCCCGGCGAGAGCGATGCTGATGACTTCGCCTCGCGCTTTTCTGCCTTTCATCACGACACCCGGATATTTCATGGTCAGGCGTGAACCGATGTTGCAGTCGATCCATTTGATTTCCGCTTCTTCGTGGGCCAGGCCCCGTTTCGTGACGAGGTTGAAGACATTGTTCGACCAGTTTTGGACTGTCACATACTGGATTTTTGCCCCCGGCATTGCGACGAGTTCCACGACGGCACTATGGATGGTTGCCGTTTCAAATTTTGGGGCGGTGCAGCCTTCCATATACATCAGTTCGCTGCCTTCGTCAGCGATGATCAGGGTGCGCTCGAATTGCCCGAAGCTTTCGGCGTTGATGCGGAAATAAGCTTGCAGGGGATGTTTAACTTTCACTCCTGGAGGGACATAGATAAAAGAGCCGCCGCTGAAAACCGCGCTGTTGAGGGCGCTGAATTTGTTGTCGCCCGAGGGGATGACTTTGCCGAACCATTTGCGGAAAATGTCGGGGCGTTTGTGGAGCGCTTCCGTGCTCCCCATGAAGATGACCCCTTGTTCGGCGACGGAGGCCTGGATGTTTGAGTAGGCAGCTTCGCTGTCGAATTGGGCCTCGACACCCGCCAAGAACTTCCGCTCTTGTTCGGGGATTCCCAGGCGCTCGAAAGTCTGTTTCATCGCTTCCGGGACCTCGTCCCAAGAGCGTTTTGCCTGCTGGCCTTGCGAGAGGTAGTAGCGGATGTTGTCGAAGACGATATTGTTGAGGTCGGGGGTGGCCCAATGGGTCGGCATCGGTTTCGCCAAAAACTTTTTCAGGCCTTCTTTGCGGAACTCCCGAATCCAATCCGGGTCTTTTTTGACATCGCAGATGTAGTCGATCGTCGCTTCGGTCAGTCCGACGCCCGCGTCGTAATCGTATTTCACATCGTAGCGGAAATCGCCGATGTTGCGGTCGATTTCGATTTGTTTGCTTGGTTCCGTTGACATACTTTGCCTTCCGTTTGTTTTCGGTGAAAAAGAGAATCCGCTTCGGCGCGGCGGGTTATTTCGAATTGCGGAGGTCTTCCGCCCAGTCGTAGCCTTCCGATTCTAGGCGCAAGGCGAGGTCTTTGTCGCCCGACATGACGATTTGGCCGGCGACCATGACATGGACGCGGTCGGGGACGATGTATTCGAGCAAGCGCTGGTAGTGGGTGATGACGACCATCCCGCGATCTTTGCCGCGCATGGCGTTGACCCCTTCGGAAACAATCCGCAAAGCGTCGATGTCTAAACCGCTATCTGTCTCGTCCAGAACGGCATACTTGGGTTCCAGCATTGCCATTTGCAGGATTTCGCAACGCTTTTTTTCGCCGCCGGAGAAGCCGTCGTTCACGGAGCGCGAAGTGAATTTCCTGTCGATCAAAAGGGAATCCATTTTTTTGTAAAGGCGTCCGTAGTATTCCACCGCCTCGAACTCTTCGCCTTCCGGCAATCGGGCCTGCAACGCGGCGCGGATAAAATTTGCGATGCTGACACCGGGGATTTCCATCGGGTATTGGAATGCGAGGAATAGCCCCCGCCGCGAGCGCTCGTCTGGTTCCAGGCCCAAGATCGATTCGCCGTCCAGCAAAACATCGCCCGAGGTCACCGTGTAAGCGGGATGCCCTGCCATGATTTTTGCCAGCGTGCTTTTTCCCGAACCGTTTTTTCCCATGATTGCATGGACTTCCCCTTTTGGTATTTCCAGCGAAAGACCTTGGAGGATCGGTTGGTCTCCGATGCTTGCGTGCAAGTTTTGAATGGATAGGCAGCTCATTGTGGTTTTGTTCGTTTTCGTTGAAGTTAAAAAAAATCAGTTTTTCCCGGCGTTGCAGCGGGGGCAAAGCCCGTGGAGCGTCACATCGGCAGAGATCACCGTAGCGTCCTCGGGCAAACGATATGGCATCCCCGCCCCGCCCCCGGAAGGAACTTCGATATCCCAAACCTCGCCGCAAACCGAGCAAACAAAATGCCCGTGCTCCAAAAGGTTCGGGCAATACCGAGTCGGTTCGCGGTCGATGTGAACCTGACGAGCCAACCCGCATTCCACCAAAGTTTCAAGACAATTGTAAACGGTTGCCAGCGAGATAGAAGAAATCCGAGATTTCGCCCGACGAAACACTTCCGTTGCCGTCGGGTGGTCCCTCTTGTTCAGCAAAACATCAAACACGCAACGGCGTTGTGAAGTGAATCGCAACCCGCAACGGCTAATCGCTTTTTCGTAAAGCAAATCGGTATCGGTCTTCGTCGCCATGGCTCCCTCGAACATTTCAGATTTTCTGCACTCTGGCAAGAACGATTCTAAATAAAGAATGATTCTTGTTTTTTGCGGGGCCGGAAAAAACGCGCTTTCCGGTTGTCTAGTTTTTCTAACTTGTTGATAGAAAAATAGTTTTGTTTCATGCGAGAGCGCATTGCCCGTTTGGCGAGAGTCTTTTTTGCTGGCGGTTCACAAATTTTTTTGCGGCGGAAGGAAAAAAAGGGTTGCAAAGTTGCCGGAAAAAGATTCTCCTTTCCGTCCCGTCGAATCCTGAGTAGCTCAGTGGTAGAGCGATCGGCTGTTAACCGATTGGTCGTAGGTTCGAATCCTACCTCAGGAGCCATCGGTTCTGCTGGATCGGTCATTCGCCGCATTCACCATCACCAGAATCCCCAGAGGAAATCCACAAAAAATGCCTCGTCTTTCTCTTCTCTTTTTTCTTTTGCTCGCGCACTGCTCTTGGGCCGCTTCGTTGCCTTTGCAACTCCCGCAAGAGCCAACTCGCGAACCGGGTATTGTTTGCGTCTGGCTCAAAGCGAACGATGCGGCATCCGAAGGCGCAAGCGTCGGTCTCACGCTGAAGGTTTTTTCCGAAGACCAAAAAGCCCGTTATCAAAATTTGGATTCTATCCGCATCTCGTGCGGGGACTGGACGCGCCTTTCGGGTTGGGTTCCGCGCCAGTCGCCATCGTGCCAGTTTCCCAAAATTTTTCTGGATTCAAAAAACGAAACCTCTTTTTCCGTCGGTCGGGTTTCGTGGGAAACTCTCCCGGATTGCCCGCCTCCTTTTCCGCAAGGGTTTCTCCGTGTCGATGGTGCCACTTTGCGTAACGATGCGGGGTCGCTGCTTTTTCGGGGTGTCAATGTCGCGGCGTATTCGGATGACGAAAAAGACAAGCCGCAGGAAAGCATGGCGAAAGTCACTGAAGACGATTACCGGGAAATTTCTGCCATCGGGTTCAACGCGGTGCGCCTGGCTTGCTGGCAAAGAATTTTGGACAGCGAGAGCGGCATGGACTGGCTCAAACTCCAGGTCGCCTTTGCCAGGAAATACGGGCTTTATGTGATTATCGACTTGCATGCGCCCGCCGGCGGATACCAGAGCAACAACTACAAGGGCCCGTTTTGGAGGCCGAACGAAAAAGGCGTAAAAATGCAGGAGCAGGTTACCGCCTGCTGGAAAAAAATCGCGGAGGCGTTCAAGGACGAACCCGCTGTCGCTGCCTATGACCTTATCAATGAACCACTTCCGAAAAAAGATGCGCTGTGGTTCGACTTTGCGGGTTCCTTGATTCGCACGATCCGCGAAACGGGCGACACCCACGCCATCGTCGTCGAAACCAGCATGGAGGACGATTCTATCTGGCGGAAATTCGACGATCCCTCGATCATTTACGACACCCATTGGTATGCGCCTTGGGAGTTCGCTTCCCAAAACGAAAAAAAGCATTTTGGGGAATACGGCAAAGAGCATCGCGTGTATGGCGACAGCATCACGCTAAACAAGGAATGGTTGGCATCGCAGCTCGCCCCTTACCGCAAGTGGTGCAAAGAAAAAAATGTTCCCATGCAAGTCGGGGAATACGGCATCTCGACTTACGCGGAAACCCAGGGGGGGCTCCAGTGGCTCGCCGACATGGTCGCGATTTTTGAAGAAGAAAAAGTTTCTCGTTTTTTCTGGTGTTGGCATCCGTTCGATATGGGGCTTCACCCCGGTTGGTGGAGGAAGGAAAACGAAGGGTTCCGCGCTCAAGCCGCCGCGATAGCTGCCGGCAAGAATCCTTGAACGCGGCCGAGCAAGGTTTCCTGAATCTGTGAGATAACTGCTGTGAATCTC
>DYNR01000440.1 GCA_020720945.1 Chthoniobacter flavus
TGATCAGGGTAGGATGGATTCCAGCATTTGCATCGGCATGGCCCGGAATGCGCCGATGATGTATTGGGCGGTCAATGTCATGGTGGCACCAAAAAGAAAAAGCCCCGCCAAAATTTGGACGGCAAAACTGAGCTGGAACACATTGAGGCTCGGCGCAGCTCTCCCGAGTGCGGCGAAAGTCAAATTGACGACAAAACTGATGGCCATGATTGGTGCGACGATTTGCAGCGCGGTCACGAATAACGCCTGCGTTGCCAAGATTAGTGCTTTCATCGTTTGGGCGTGCAACGCGGCATCGGGAGGCGCGATTTCAAAGCTTTTGACAAAAGCGAGAAAGCACCACTGGTGCGAATCTGTAACCAGAAACAAAACAGTAGCCAAGGAAACGAGGATCGTGTTGGGCGGGCTGGCCCTGCCTCTTGTGAACGGGTCGATGTTTGGGCTCAAGGAAAGCCCGATGGAGACGGAAATGTATTCCCCTGCCAGTTCGAGGGCGTAAAAAATCATCCGCGCTACAAGCCCCAAAATCGTGCCAACGCAAAGCTCGTGAGCGATTTGAATCAGGCACGCCAAGATGTTGTCTGGGTAGTGGAAGCCCCCAAGAGCCTCCGGAGCAATCGCGACAGCCAAGAGCATGGCGATGGCGATGCGGATTTGCCGAGGGATCATCTGACCAGAGAAAACGGGCATTAAAAAGAACATCCCCGTCGCTCGGGTGAAAACCAAAAAAATGGTGTAAATCTGATCGATGTCTGGCGTTATCACCCGGTCATCTCCGCGATTCGATTCAGGAAGAAAGCGGTGAACTCCATCAACTCCCGGATCATCCATGGCGCCCCGACAACAACAACGGCACCGACCGCTAAAAGCTTGGGGGCAAAACTCAAAGTCGCTTCTTGGATACTCGTGATCGCTTGAATCAGGCTGACGACAACGCCAATGACGATTGCCACGATCAAAATAGGAGCCGTCACCAACAACGAAGTCGTGATCAGCAATCGCAAATATTCAATCGCCATTTCTGGGGTCATAGTCCTTTTCGGTTTCGGCAGGTCAGGTTCGTTTTTTTAAGGCAAACGGAGCGCGGGAGAGGGTTGGTTTCGCGAGTCATTTTTCTGCAAAAGCAAAAACCTTCTCCAAACTCGGAGCTTAATCTACGCCAACCTTACAGATTTTACGAATGATTTTTCGTGGCGAAAAATCGACGGGCGAGAACGGGTGGATTTTCGGAATCAGAGCACCCGCGGGATTTGCGAGGAATGGTGGTGAAAGATCGGCGACGCTTCTTTCATGTCCACAAAATAAGAAAACCTAGCTTCAAAACTAAGGAGTTCGCCATCGACCGCAAAGCGCCAGCAGTAAATCCCGAACAACGAATAAAGTTCTTCGTGGTGGGGTTGCACCAAAAGGGTCTTCTCGTGCAAGGCGATGCTTAATTCTTCCCGGCTTCCGAGCACCTCAAAATACTTTTTGATTTTTTCGGGAGTGTCGAGGATGCGGTTGGAAAAAGTCGGAATTAAAATGGCTCCCGGATTGTAAAGGGAAAGAAGTCCTTCGACGCTCGCTCCGTTGACATAGGACATCCACCGGTCGAGCACTTCTCTCGGATTTTTCATCGTTTCCATA
>DYNR01000148.1:0-3836 GCA_020720945.1 Chthoniobacter flavus
CAACTCCAAAAAGAAATCACTCGAGTTCGATTTTTTTTGCGGAGGCTTTGGAACGGCGACGCGCCAACTCTTGCATATCCACCGCGACATCGTCGGGTTCGTAAAACTCGCGGCCGATGAGGTATTCGAAAATGTCTTCCAAAGTCAAAACTCCGGCAAATCCACCAAATTCATCCACGACGACGGCAAGCTGCTGGTGGCGGGCGATCAACAGTTCCAGCGCGCTTTGCAATTTGCCAATCTCGGGGACAATCACCGCCGTTTGCATCAATGTCCGAACCTTCGCCTCGCGATTCCCTGTCACCAGCGCGTGAAAAAGGTCTTTCCTCCGCACCACCCCCAAAATGTCATCGGGGTTTTCTCCCGTCACGGGCAACCGCGCAAACCGGAAATGCTTCAACCGTTCGAGCAAGTCTTTGACTTTTTCTTCTGCTTCGCACAACGCGACTACATTGCGGGGGGTCATCACCTCAACGACAGTCGTTTCGTCTAAATCTAAAGTGGAGCGAATCAAATGGAGCTGTGTTTCGTTCATCCTCCCCTCCTGCGCTTCTTTCTCCGCAAGCATTTCGATCTCGCCTTCGGAATCTTGTTCGGGAGGGCGGCGCAGAATTTTCCGGATCAACCATGTAGAAAGATCAGTCAACGGCCCGGCCAACCGGCAAAGCCCATACAGCGGATAAACCAAAATTGGCTGCAACTTCGGACGGTAAAGAACCCCGATGTTCTTGGGCAATATCTCGGAAAAAAAGAGGATCGCCAATGTCATCCCTGCCGAAATCAAACCGAGCCACCAATCACCAAACGCCTTGGTAGCCAAAACACCCACAACGATGGAACCCATCGTATTGGCAACCGTGTTGATCGTCAGCACGCTGGCGATCGTCCCTTCCAAATCTCCCCGTAACGCTTCGAGCAACTGCCCCGCCCTTGGGTGGGACTCCTTGAGCTTCTCGACCTCGATGGCACGGGTGCTCAACAGCATCGCTTCGAGCATGGAACAGACCGCCGATACCCCCAAAGTAAAAAAAACGGAAAGAAAAAACGAAAGGATCATACCATCAACCCCCCGCCAAAATTTCTCGGGCTTTGGACAATGCGGCCTCAACCCCATCAGCGTTGGTTCCCGCCCCGCGCGCAAAATCGGGCTTCCCGCCCCCACGCCCGCCAACCAGCGGCGCAATCGCCTGCAAAATTTTCCCTGCCGCAAACTTGCTGGTCCAACCTCCCGTGACCTGGCAAACCAAATGCACTTTTCCTTCCGCCCTACCCGCCAAAACCATCACGCCTTCAAAACCCTTTTTCGCAGCAAACGCGATTTGCTGCAAATCCTCCCCGTCAAAACCGTCCATCTGCGCGGAAATCAGCGGGACTTCCCCCACCATCTCCCTCTCGCCCAACAACTGCTTGGCAACCTCCGCCGCCTGCTTCTGACGAAACGCAACCAACTGCTTTTCAAGCTGTTTCGCCGTCGCAACGAGCGTTTCGACTTTTTTTTCTAAATCGTGAACGGGCGCCCCCGCCTTGCGAGCCAACTCGTCAAGCCTCTTGCCGTCACGCACCCCGCACGACAACGCTTCGAACCCTGCGACCGCCTCGATCCTCCGGGTGCCCGCCGCAATCGCAGACTCCGCCAGCAAACGGAACTGCCCGATTTCTCCCGTCCCACGCACATGGGTCCCCCCGCAAAGCTCCATCGAATAACCGTCCAACGCTCCCGCCCTTCCTCCGATTTGAACAACCCGCACCCGATCCCCATATTTGTCCCCGAAAAACTGCTGCACATCGCCGCGTTTCTTGATGCCTTCGTAATCCACCTCCGTCCAGCTAACAACCGCATTTTCCAAAATCTTTTCGTTGACAAGCCTCTGCACCTCTTCGCGCTGGACCTCCGTCAACGGCGCGCTGTTGAAGTCGAATGTCAGCTTCTCCGGCCCCACATAAGAACCTTTCTGCGAAACTTCCGCACCCACCACTTCGTGCAACGCCCAGTGCAGCAGATGCGTGACCGTGTGATGCCGGGATATGGCGGCACGCCTCTTCGCATCGACCCGCACCACGACCTCCAACCCCACCTCGGGCGCGTCGTCCCCTTCCAAAAAATGCAACCACACTTCCCCCGCCTTCCGCGTATCGACAATGCGCCACTGCCTCCCTCCCCCAGAAAAAATCCCGCAATCTCCGAGTTGCCCGCCCATTTCCGCATAACACGGCGAAAGGTCAAACACCACCGCCATCCGCCCTTTGACTTGGATGACTTCCCGCACGCACGCGTTCGCTTCCTCCTCGTCGTAACCGCAAAAAACCGTCGCCTCCCCACTGTCGATCTGCGAAAGCTCGATCACTTCCTTCTTCTGCGCGGAACGCGCCCGCCTCCGCTGCTCTTCCATCAACCGCTCAAACCCTTCAACATCAACGGTTAAATTCCTCTCCCTCGCCAAAATTTGCGTCAGGTCCAAGGGGAACCCCGAAGTGTCGTAAAGCCAGAACGCAAACTCCCCAGAAATCTCTCCCTCGCAACGGTCGGCCTCGGCGGCAAACAGCGCGATCCCTTTATCTAAGGTGCGGTTAAACGCCTCCTCCTCCAAAAAAATCACCTCTTCAACCAGTTGCCGCCGCATCCTGATTTCCGGAAAAACATCCCCCATCGTCTCCGCCAAAACCCCCACCAGCTTGAAGAAAAACGGCTCCCTCATCCCGAGCTTGCGCCCGTAACTGACCGCCCGCCGCAAAATCCTCCGCAACACATAATGCCGGTCCGTGTTGCCCGGCATGATCCCATCCGCAATCGCAAAGGACAGCGTCCGGATGTGGTCGGCAATCACCCGAAACGCCACATCGATCTGCGCCTGCCCCCCCGCCTGCTGTGGCGCATTTTCCTCTGGCAACGACCCCGTGTAAACCTTCCCCGAAAGCTGCGATATTTTCTCGAAAATCGGACGAAAAATATCGGTGTCGTAGTTGGATACAGACCGCCGGAAATCCGTGAACCCTTCGGTCCCTTGCACGATCGCCGTCACTCGCTCAAAACCCATCCCCGTGTCAACATGACAGGCGGGCAACGGCGCAAATGTCCCATCGGGATTCGCGTTAAACTGGATGAAAACCAAATTCCAGATCTCGATGCACTCGGACGAGCCTTTGTTCACCAACGCCCCTTTCGTGTCGCCTGCCGCCGTCAAATCAACATGCAACTCGGAACACGGACCGCAAGGCCCCGTCTCTCCCATCATCCAAAAATTATCCTTCTTCCCGGAGTAAATCACATGGATGTCAGGATCCGCCCCTGCCGCCGCAAACAGCGCCCGCCAAGCATCCCTCGCTTCTTCGTCCGCTTCCGCCGGCTCGCCTTCCCCAGGCCGATACACCGTCGCATAAAGCCGGTTCACAGGAAACTTCCAAACCCCCGTCACCAGTTCCCATGCCCAACCAATCGCTTCTTTTTTGAAGTAATCCCCAAAACTCCAGTTGCCCAGCATCTCGAAAAATGTGTGGTGGTAAGTGTCAAACCCCACATCGTCCAAATCGTTATGCTTGCCGCCAGCCCGGATGCACTTCTGCGTATCCGCCGCTCGCGCAGGAACATAGACGCATTTTTTCTCTCCTAAAAAAATCGGGACAAACTGGTTCATCCCAGCGTTGGTGAAGAGCAAATTCGGCGAGTCGGGCATCAGGCTCGAGGACTGGACGACCGTATGCTGGCGGGCTGCAAAAAAATCGAGGAAGGATTGCCTTATCTGTGCGGATGTCATGGTCAAAATTTTTAATCAGGTTCGTCCGCACTCTAGCCAACCTCCCCCGCCGAATCAACCCCGCTTTTTTCTTGAGGCGAGCAG
>DYNR01000148.1:3936-5874 GCA_020720945.1 Chthoniobacter flavus
CCTTTGGCGACAACCCAAAACTTCCAAAGACGGGAAACCCGGTAGCGTCTCTCCAAAACCCTGTAACCGTCCCTCTTCATTTTCAAAAAAAGCCGGAAGTAAATTTCCCGCATCACCTCTGCCGCCCGCAAACCTCGCCTGTCCTCCACTGCCTCAAATGCAGTCTCTGCCGCACGAAAATACCCTTCCGCAATTTCCCCCAAATCCGCCAAAACGAACGAAAGCTTCTCGCCTTCCTCCAGCAACTTTTCTTCGGCAAGACCCCGCGCAATCATCATGTCCACCGGTAAATACACCCGACCCATCGCCGCATCTTCCCTCACATCGCGCAAAATGTTGGTCAACTGCAACGCGAGTCCTAAGCGTTCTGCGTAAAGGTCTGCCGCCGCAGAAACGCAACCCGTAATCCGGTTGCTGGCAAGCCCCACCGCAACCGCAACCTTCCAGCAATACCCCCGCAATTCTTCAAAATCGGCAAAACGACGCAAAGAAATATCCGATGCGACACCCTCCAATATCGCCAGAATCAAATCGGATGGAACCCCTTTTCTTTGAATGACTTCCGCCAAATCCTCCGGAAAATCCCTTTTCCCTTCCGCCGCTTGAAACCATGGCCGCAACTCTTCTCGCTTCCTCTCTTCGGACTTCTCTGGATCATCCGCAATGTCGTCCACAATCCGGCAAAAACGATAAAAAACCATCATGTCCCGGCGGGCTTGCCGCGGCAAACTCCACAACGCAAACGCAAGATTCGAACGGAAAAAAAAACCGGAAAAACTGCCGCCGACAACCCTTGCGGGCAAAGAAGGCTGCACATTAGCGTCCATCAAAACTGCGCCCCTACAACCCAACCGCTTTGCGTACACGCCCCATCACTTCTTCCGCAACCGCGTTGGCTTTTTTTGCCCCCGCAACCAAAATCTCATCCACCGCCCCAGTGTCGGCTTGCAATGCCGCCCGCCGCTCTCGCATCGGTGCAAAATAATCCATCACCGCTTCAAAAAGCCGCTTTTTATATTCTCCGTAACCCGTTCCCCCCGCACGAAAAGAATCCTCCATCGCCACAACCTCTTCCGCTCCAGCCACTAAACGATAAAGCGTCAAAAGCGTCGAACCCTCCACGATCTTTGGCTCTTCCACGGGCGTGGAATCCGTCTTGATCCCCATGATTTTTTTCCGCAATGCCTTTTCCTCGGGAAACAACTCAATCGTGTTGTTGTAACTCTTGCTCATTTTCGCACCATCCAAACCTGGCACAGTCGCCGTCGTTTCAGAAATTTGCGGTTCCGGCACTTTGAGGACTTCCCCGTAAATCTCGTTGAATTTGATAGCCAAATCCCTGGTGACTTCCAAATGCTGCTTCTGGTCTTTCCCCACCGGAACCAAATCGCTGTCGTAAACCAAAATATCCGCAGCCATCAACACGGGATAAGAAAACAACCCATGAGAAGGCGCTACCCCTTTTGCGATTTTATCTTTGTAAGAATGACACCGCTCCAAAAGCCCCATCGGTGCCACCGTGCTCAACACCCAACTCAACTGATTGACGGCAGGAACATCCGATTGCCGAAAAAATGCTGTCCGGGAAGGATCCAACCCGCACGCCAAAAAATCCAGTGCCAACTCGCGCACAAAACCCCTCAACTTATCACCGTCTCGCACCGTCGTCATCGCATGCAAATCCGCAATGAAATAAAACGCTTCCCCCTTTTCTTGAAGCGCAATCGACGGCTTCATCATCCCAAAATAATTGCCCAAATGCAAAATGCCCGACGGTTGTATTCCTGATAAAATTCTCATAACGCTACTCCCTCCTATCCCCCGAATTTACCACAACAAGCCCCCGAGTCAATCCTAATGCCTGCAATAGGGATCAGTATTCAGAATTCAGGAGTCAGAATCCCGCCAACCCATTCTCCCGTGCGCAGCACCTAACTT
>DYNR01000149.1 GCA_020720945.1 Chthoniobacter flavus
GATTCAGGTTTCATTCCTATCTCCTGATCCCCCACTCAACGAATCGCCGAAAGAACATACCCCTCAAACTCCTCGGGGTCCTTCAACTTGAGCCACACATCCTGCAAATTTTTCCAGCGAACCTCTTTCCCCCCCTCTCGCACAGACACGACCACCGTCTTGCTCACAAGGCTATACTCATCCGTAAAATGCTGATTCTCTGGACGATCCAAATTGACAACCCGAAAAACTACCTTTCCCCCTCCCCCTTCTTTCTCAAATTTTTCCACCGCCTGCCGCGTCATTGCTTCAATTTTTAAACAGGACGGGCAACGGACATCTGTCGTGAAATAGGTGACAACCACCCCATCGGCAGGCAACGGATCTTTTGCTTCTTCTGCCAAAACCACCGGGGCAGCACCCGCCGCATCCACCCTCCGCTTCACGGCGACCCCCGCCCCGACAACCGCCAACCCGAGCAAACAGAACACGAGAATTTTTTTCATTTCAGCTTTGCAAAAGTCTTTTCATCTCGTCGGACGACGGCACTTTTCCCGAAACTTTCAACACCCCGTCCACCAGCAACGCCGGCGTGACCATCACCCCAAAATCGGCGAACCGCATCATATCCGATATTTTTTCAAACTCATATTCCAACCCGAGTTCCTCTGCCGCTTTTTTCGCCGTTTCTGCCAGCGTGTCGCACTTCGCACACCCCGTCCCCAACACTTGTAGTTTCTTCATTGTTTTCTTTCTTTTTTAGTTTTTGCCTCTGTCAAAAATCCCGCTTCCCGCAACACGCGCCCCCGCTATCGCCAGCGACTTCCTCCGTGATGTCTCCCGGAAAAAACCTTCTCCGCAACCACAAGGAAACATGCACCAAACCGATCAAAACCGGCACTTCGATCAACGGGCCGACTACTGCCGCAAACGCCACCCCGGAAGCAATCCCAAAAACAGCGATCGCCACCGCAATCGCCAATTCAAAATTGTTCCCCGCCGCCGTGAAAGCCAGCGTCGCACTCCGCGTGTAATCTGCGCCAACAAGTTTCCCCATGAAAAAACTCACGCCAAACATGAGCACGAAATACACCACCAACGGAACCGCAATCCGCAACACATCGAACGGCAATTCCACGATCGCATCCCCCTTGAAAGTGAACATGACCACGATCGTGAACAACAACGCCACCAGAGTAAGTGGCGAAATCGCAGGCACAAACTTCTTGTCATACCAATCCGCCCCTTTTTTCCGCAGCAACACCGCTCGCGTCACCACCCCTGCCGCAAACGGTATGCCCAAATAAATCAGGACGCTGGAAAAAATCTCCCCTACCCCAACATCGGCCAAACTCTTCCCTTCCCCGCCGCCAACCCCCGAAAGATCAATGCCCAACAAACCGGGCAACCAAGACACAAACACCCATGCGTAAAACCCGAATGAAAAAATTTGAAAAACGCTGTTCAGTGCTACCAACCCCGCGCAAAACTCGGAGTTCCCTCGCGCTAACTGATTCCAAACCAACACCATCGCTATGCACCTGGCGATACCGACCAAAATCAGCCCGACCATGTATTCCGGGTGGTTTTGCAAAAACAACACAGCCAAGCCAAACATGAGCAACGGCCCGACCACCCAGTTCTGCACGAGCGAAACAACCAAAACTTTCCAGTCCGAAAACACCCGCGGCATCTGCTCGTATTTCACTTTTGCCAACGGCGGATACATCATGAGAATCAGACCAACCGCAATCAGCAAGTTGGTCGTCCCTACCGTCACAGGAGCAAAAAACGCAGACGGATCTGCGATCAAAAAATGCCCCGCACAAACTCCCGCCGCCATCGCGACAAAAATCCAAAGCGTCAAATACCGGTCAAGCCAACCCATCCTTTTTGCTATCGAATCCTTCATTCTGTTTTTCCTTTGTTTCCTACGCCTCGTTCACGCAAACACCACCCCGTAAATCCACCCGCAAAGAGTCGCCATCACGACGACGAGCGAGCAATAAACCACGGTTTTTTTTGCGCCAAAAATTTTCCCCAATGCCAGCATGCTGGGCAAACTCAATGCGGGCCCCGCCAACAAAAGCGCCAACGCGGGCCCTTTGCCCATCCCTCCCGCCAACAAACCTTGCACGATCGGTATCTCCGTCAGCGTGGCAAAATACATGAAAGCCCCCGCCACCGCACTAACAGAAATCGCCAAAAGGGAATTCCCTCCGACCACCGAAGCGACCCAACTCGCAGGAACCACCCCTTCCTGCCCTGGCCTACCGAGCAAAAAGCCGGAAACAAAAACTCCCGCAAACAGCATCGGCGCAATCAGTTTTGTAAATTCCCATGTCTCGTTCCACCAGTCGCCTAACTCCCCCTCCTCTCCCGCGATAATCCAAACCAAACCTCCCGCCCCCAAAGCAAAAATCACCTGCGCCCATCCGTGACCAAAATCTGGAGCACCCCACGCGACTGCCCCCACAACGGCGGCAACTACCCCTACCTTCCAAACCGAAGCACCGAACCACACCACCAACGCTACACCGAGAGAGGCAGCGCAGACCCCAGACAAAACCCACTTCCACCGGGCAAAAAACCCGAAAAAACCATCCCCCGCACCCTCGCTCCAATTCGCAAAAACCAAAAGAAAAACCATCGCGCCCAACCACGCCGCCGTCTTCCACAACGGACGCCCCCCCTCCTCTTCTCCGGCCTCTTGCGGAAGCACCTTCGCCTTCTCTTCGCGGCGAAATACCTGCGCCATGATCCACCCGATCACCACGGCAAAACCAACCGCTCCAACCGCCCTCGCCACCCCGATTTCTACACCCAACACCCTCGCCGTCAAAATGATACTCAACGCGCTGATGGCGGGACCGGAATACAAAAACGCGACCGCAGGACCAAGCCCCGCACCCATCCTCCAAATCCCGGCAAACAGCGGCAACACCGTGCAGGAACAAACCGCCAAAACGGAACCCGAAACCGCCGCGACCCCATACGCCAAGCCTTTCGGCGCTCCGGGCCCCAAATACCTCATCACCGCCTCCTTGCGCACAAACACCGCAATGGCTCCGGCGATAAAAAACGCGGGAACCAAACACAAAATCACATGCTCTCTCGCATACCACCGCAAAAGCTCAAAACCTTCCCACACCCCGCGGCGAAACGCCTCCCTCTCCAACGGCAAAAAATAACAGGCAAAAAAACCCCCAACCAACCACGCAATCGCTTTCCACTCCTTGCCTGCTTTCATGCGCTCCTCCCCTTTCCTTCGACCGAACAGGCCTCCGCTTCCAAGCATTCGATGAATTGACTCACGCAGGGCAATACAATGCGGTAAAACACCTGCTGCCCCCGCTTCTCGTCAACCACGATCCCGGCATTTTTCAAAACCGACAAATGGTGGGAAACCGTGGACCAACCCATCCCGCAACATCCGACTAGCTCGCACACGCACCGCTCGGGGAAACGCCCTAGCTCCTTAACAATGCAAACTCTTGTCTGACAAGATAATGCCCGAAATATCTGCGCGGCGGAAACCTTCCCTCCCCCGCAACACTCCTCCTTCTTTCCCATAAAAATTACGCCTCCCCCTCCCGAGAAAAAAAAGCCCCCCCCTGCTTCCAGCCTGCCGCATACGCACGAAAAACTTTTCCTATCTCATCTCTCACCCGCCGAAACTCCCCCAACACTTCTTCCTCCGAACCCACCGCGTGCGCGGGATCATCGAAGCCCCAATGAAACCTCCCAACCTGCCCGGGAAACACCGGACAAACTTGATCCGCATTCCCGCAAACCGTGATCACCGTGTGAACTTCCCGACCAAAAAATTCTTCCATCGACTTGGACTCTGCCCCAGACAAGTCCACCCCGATCTCCCCCATCACCTCCACCGCCTTCGGATGCACATACCCCGCAGGCTTCGACCCCGCGCTCGCAACCTCCACAACCCCTTCTACGGCAACACGAAAAATCCCCTCCGCCATCTGGCTCCTGCAAGAATTCCCCGTGCACAAAATCAAAATTAACGGCTTCTCCATAGACGGACAATTTATTTCGATAACTGTCGAAATGTCAACCGGAAATCGAACCGGACAAAAATCGCACGGCTCAAAACCACTCTCGCCCGCATCCTGCCCGCCTCGCATCTCTCCCTGCCTTTTTTCGTTTTCGCTTTCCAAACCTCCCTTTTTTCGCAACTTGCGCTTGCGATTCTTGCCGCCTCCGCTAAAATCCCCGCCAGTATGTCTTACGATCTGATTGTTATTGGTGGAGGTCCCGCTGGTTATGTTGGTGCTATCCGTGCCGCCCAGCTTGGCAAAAAAGTCGCGTGCGTGGAGATGGATCGGGCGGGGGGCACCTGCTTGAATTGGGGTTGCATCCCGACAAAAGCTCTCCTGAAAAACGCGGAGGTCTATCAGTTGCTTTCCAAACACGCCGCAAGCTTTGGACTGAAATTTGATAATTTGGAATACGACTGGAACAAAATCATCGGACGAAGCCGGGGGGTCAGCGATAACTTGGCACGGGGGATCGAGTCGCTTTTCAAAAAAAACAAGGTGGACTACATCCGCGGCCACGCAACGGTTAAAGACGCAAAATCCGTGGAAGTCACTGCCCAAAACGGCACGAAAACAACTTGCGAAACGGCGAATATTTTGATTGCCACCGGATGCGTTTCGCGCGAAATGCCGGGCTTTCCTTTTAACGGAAAAAGCGTGATCGGCAGCAAACAGGCTCTCGTCATTCCCGAACAACCGAAGGATATTATCATCATCGGCGCAGGCGCTATCGGCATTGAGTTCGCCTATTTTTTCAACGCCTACGGAACAAATGTCACCGTCGTGGAAATGCTGGACAAAATCCTCCCCGTGGAAGACGAAGAAGTCAGCGCGACTTTGGAAAAATCCTTGTCCAAACAAGGCATCCGGATTTTGACGGGCACGAAAGTGGAAAAAGCGGAAACGACGAACAAGGGCGTGCGCCTCAAAGTCGTCGGCAAAGCGGACGAAGTTCTGGAAGCTGCCGTCGCCCTCGTTGCCGTCGGGGTCAGCCCGCTCGTCCCCGAAGGACTCAAGCTGGATTTGGACCGCGGCTACATCAAAACGGACGACCGCTACGAGACGAGCGTCAAGGGCGTTTATGCGGCAGGGGACATCATCGGACCTCCCTGGCTCGCCCATGTCGCCAGCTACGAAGCCGTGCAATGCGTGGAAGGAATCTTCGCGGGAACCCGCCCGAAAAAAGTCAAAGTCTTCCCTGGCTGCACCTACTGCCACCCGCAAGTCGCAAGCGTCGGCCTAACGGAAACCGCTCTCAAAGAACGACATATCGCTTACAAAACGGGCAAATTCCCTTTCCGCGCATCGGGCAAAGCACAGGCTGTCGCCGATGACGAAGGCTTCGTAAAACTTCTCTTCGGCGCGGAAAACGGCGAGTTGCTGGGTGCCCACATCATCGGCGGCGATGCCACAGAAATGATCGCCGAACTCGGCTTGGCCCTGACTCTGGAAGCGACCCACGAGGAAATCGGTGCCACCATCCACGCCCACCCGACCCTCAGCGAAGCAATCATGGAAGCGACCCACGCCGCCGAAGGCCACGCCATCCACTTCTAAAAATACTCGGCAAGATACAACGCCCTCCCCATCGTTCCATAATGTCTCGTCCGATTCTTTTTTCTGCGGAAGGCTCCCCTTTCGGTTCCTCGAAAACCTCTTCCCCTCTCAAAAAGGAGAGGGTTCTTCCCTATGTCGTCATCGGCGCAGGAGGGATGCTTTTTGCCATCAACTCCTTCTGCGTCAGGGAAATCCTCGCCATCCCCAGCGTCACCCCTCTCCCTAGGAGTCTGTCGGACTTAGGGCGCATGAGCGAGGAAAATGCGGTTTGAGATG
>DYNR01000441.1 GCA_020720945.1 Chthoniobacter flavus
TTTGGCGGGAGTAGTTGCGGGATGAAAACCCGTTTTTTTCAGAGTTGCGGAGGGGGAGATTTTTCGCGGAGGAATTTTTTTAAGGGGCTCGCGGTTTCGGCTGCCTTTTTGTGTGGCGAGAAACTCCAGGCGGGCGAAGGAGCCAGTTCCGTTGCGGCGAAGGCAGGAGGCCCGAAAAATATTATTTTTTTAGTATCCGACGGCATGAGTCCAGGGGTGCTGACGATGGCCGAGGCGTTTTCTTGGCAGCAGCGGGGGAAGGGGACGCGGTGGGTCGCGCTCCAGAGAGGAGGCGTAGCGGCATCCGGCTTGATGGAAACGGCCTCCCTGAACTCTTTAGTCACGGATTCTGCGGCCGCATCTTCTTGTTGGGGAAGTGGTTCTAGGGTAAACAACGGAAGTATCAACCAGTTGCCAGACGGCACATTGCTTACGCCGATCGCCAAGGTTTTCCGGGATGCGGGAAAAAAAATCGGGCTGGTGACGACGGCGACGGTGACGCACGCCACCCCGGCGGGGTTTGCCGCCAGTGTAGCCGGGCGCGATGACGAAGAAGAAATTGCGTCCCAGTATCTCGGGGTGGTCGATGTCGCGCTTGGTGGGGGCGATGTTTTTTTTGATCCTGGTCGGAGGAAAGACCGCCGGGATTTATTTTCCGAATTTTCTGGGCAAGGTTATGAGGTGGTGAGAAATCGTGAGGCGTTGCTTGCTTCCGGGGGAGGACGCTGCCTCGGAGTTTTTTTCCCAGGGCATCTGCCGTATTCCATCGACCGGGATGGCGAAAAAACTTTGGGTGAAAAAGTTCCGACGCTGGCAGAAATGACCCAAACTGCGTTGCGGAAATTGTCCGATTCTCCGGAAGGTTTTCTTTTGCAGGTGGAGGGGGCGCGGATTGACCATGCCGCTCACCAGAATGACATCGCCACGCTTTTGAGGGAGCAACTCGCGTTTGACGACGCTCTTGGGATCGCCCTCGATTTTGCGGAAAAGCGGGAGGACACCCTTGTTGTCATCACCAGCGACCACGGCAATTCCAACCCTGGGCTGAAAGGGATGGGCTCTGCGTATAGCTCTAGCACGCAAGCATTTGAGAAAATCGGAAACGCTAAAGAATCCTTTGAATCCCTGCACCGGTGGACGCTGGGCAAACTCGAGGAGAAGAAAGAATTATCGGCCAGCGAGTGGGCGGAACGGATGGCGGGAGGTCTCGGTTTGTGGCCATCGCCCGCAGAGGCGGAGACATTGCTGGGTTTGGCTAAAGGGGTGCCCGCTTCGGATTGGAATGCGCAACATTCCAATTATTGGGGGATTTTGGGGCAGGTGACGGGAAACCTGACGGGGATCGGGTGGGTTGGGACTACGCATACGATGGACCCGACGATCCTTACTGCCGTGGGACCGGGCGCGGGAGAGTTTGGCGGATATGTGCGAAACGATGAAATTTTTGGGAAGCTTTGCAGGCTCAGCGGAATCGAATTTCGGAATCCCAGAAATTAGGGAAGGGAATTAGGAACGGGGCCAGCGACACGGCTCCCCGTTCCCGTTCCCAGAGGAGACGAAAACCGATAAAAATTACAACCGCTGAAAAACGCTGAATCTACGCTTAAAAA
>DYNR01000150.1 GCA_020720945.1 Chthoniobacter flavus
GCAATCACGGGCAATTTTGCCAAATTCGGCGCGGCACTACGGATTCGCTCGGTCAAACCAAACCCGTCGAGACGCGGCATTTCAATGTCCGTAATCAACAAGTCGTAATCTTTTTTCTGCAACATCTTCCACGCATCTTCCCCATCGTTTGCCACATCAATCTCAGAAACGGTGTCCCGCAACGCCCTCACCACCGCTTCGCGGAAAAACGGCGTATCTTCGGCCAACAAAACCCGCAAACTGGAAAACGACTTCGCCTCTTCCAAACGCAAAACAAACCCTGCCAGCTTGAGCAACCCGTAAATATCAACAACGAGGGTCAAGCGTTCCAGCAAAGTACACGAACCCAAAAGCCCCGACGACGGGAACATTTCCTTGTCCAACTCGGACGGACGCAAATCCGTAGCATCCACGATCTCGCTGGCCAAAATCCCCACCGGATGATGCACCAACCGCGGAACAATGACAAAAACCTCTTCTTCGTAGTCGCCGGGCAGACTCGCCGGCAAATGCTTCCCGACACGAATCAACTGGAGCGTGGGCCCGTTTTCCTGCCGCAAACACTCTTTGTCCCCGATTTTTTCGATCCGGCTCAAAGGGATTTTTTCTACCCTCATGATGTTGCTCAAGTGCAAAGCAAACCGCTCCTGCGAAGCATCCTTGAACACCAAAACCCTCTCGATCGCCTCGGCACTGCCCGTTGCCACCGCCTGCCGCGTGTCGCGCAACGATTGCATATCGGCTGGCAAACGACCATCCGCCAACGCCAACGGATCCAAAATCAACGCAATTTCCCCCTGCCCCAAAAGCGTCGCCCCCGAATAATACGGCACAGGCTTCAAATGGCGACCCAACGGTTTAACCACGATTTCCTCGGTGTTGGAAATATCGTCAACCAAAAGCCCGTAGCGGGAATGGTCTAGCTGCAAAACAAGGACGAACTGCTGCTTGCTTTCTTCCGGGCGTTCCCTCTGCCCTAAAATATCTGCCAGCACGACCACAGGCAACAACTCCTCGCGCAACCGAATCACCTTGGCTCCTCCGAGGGTTTCCAACGGGCAATCCGGCCCGATCGCAACAATTTCTTCGAGGTTGATCTGCGGGACAGCAAACCTGCCTCCCCCCGCCTGCGCCACAATCAACGCGGGAATAATCGCGAGCGTCAACGGCAAACGGATGATCACCGCCGTGCCCTGCCCGATCTCGGACTCGATCTCGACGCGCCCACCCAACTTCTCGATGTTGGTTTTCACCACATCCATGCCAACCCCGCGCCCGGAAATGTCGCTCAACGCCTCCGCCGTCGAAAAACCCGCGGCAAAAATCAGTTGGTGCGACTCGGCATCGCTCATCTGCGCCGCCTCCTCGGAAGTAATCAGCCCTTTTTCAATTGCTTTCGCCTTGAGCTTCTCGGGGTTCAACCCCCGCCCATCATCGCGCACCTCGATCTGCACGCGCCCGCTCAAATGCGCCGCCGCCAAACGAACTCTACCAAACGAGGTCTTCCCTGCCGCCGACCTCTCATCCGGTGTCTCCAACCCGTGGTCCGCGCAGTTGCGAACCAAATGCGTCAAAGGATCCGATAGCCCTTCCAAAATCGTCCGGTCTAACTCGACTTCCTCGCCGTGAATTTCCAGCTTGATTTCTTTCTCCAACTTTTGCCCGAGATCGCGGACAATCCTCGAAAATTTCCCGAAAAGATTTCCCACAGACTGCAACCTCGCGCTCATCACCGTCCGCTGCACCTCGGATGTCACCGCGCTGATTTCCTGCACGACCGCCTGCAATCCCCCGCCTTCTCCCTTCGCGCTCAAACTCTCGGCGATCCGCAAAAGCTGGTTCCTGCCCAGCACCATTTCCCCCGCAAGGTTCATCAGCGCATCCAGCAAACTCACACTGATCCGGACGGTCTCTTCGGGGCGAACCCGCATTGCCGCAATGGCTGCCGCCGCCGCATCTTTGGGCTTCAACTCGCCCGGGGTGGACACCGCCAACGGCTTCGCCGCCGCAGGGACAATCGCGTTCCCTACTTTCTTTTCCGCCTTGACCTCTGCCGCCGGCTTCTCGGGTTCCGCCTGCAACACAGGCTCCACTACCTTCTCTGCCACCGGCTGTTCCGCTTTTTTCGCAACCTCTTTCTTCCCGCCTTTTTCTTTCTTCTTGCCCGCTTTCGGGTCTTCTTTTGCTGGCGCTAATGTCGGCTGCGTTTTTATCCAATCCGAAAAAATCGAAGAAGGCACCCGGGTCAACTGCGACTCGGGCAAACCGAACGCTCCCAACAACAAATGATCCTCCATCGCCGTGGCAAACAAAACCGAACAAATCAGGGCAGGCGACACTTCCGCCTCCAAATCCCCGAGAGATTCGATGTCCGTGACCGTCCCGATCATCGTGCCCAACGACGCAACTTCCTCGAAATAATCCAATAACGCCTGCCCCTGGTCTTCGATGTCGGTCTGCAAACGCAACTGCAAAACAAAAAAGTTCCGCCCGTGCCGCAACGCATCGCGAACCAGCTCGGGGTCAATGTCAAACCCAAGCAAATACGCGGGCAACCCCGGCAAATCCAACGCCGCCAACGCGGGAGGCTCCGCCGTCATCAACGCATTCAGCCCTTTCTTTTCGTCTTCCGAAGGCACCTGCGACGCATTGTCGGGATCATCCACCATCAAACGCAACTTGTCCGTCCCCGCCAACAGCAAACTGACCACCTTGGGATCCGCCGCCATCTTCCCATCCCGGACCAAGGACATCAGGCTTTCCATCACATGCGCCAAATCGACGATGGACGAAAAACCAAAAAATCCCGCAGTTCCTTTGATGCTATGAACGGCACGAAAAATGCGGTTCAATCGGGCGTTATCATTCGGGTCGCTCTCCAAAGCAACCAAATCCGAATCCAAAGTTTCCAAATGCTCGTTCGCCTCTTGGACGAAGAGCGCCAACATATCAGAGTCATCGCTACTCACGGCTTTTTAATGGGTGGGTTTTTCGAGGTTTTTCCAGCAAATCACGCCTGGGGCTTCAGCCCAAAACGCTCGGTCAAATTCAGAAAGGAAAACAGCCGGGTCACATCGCCACAAGGATTCTCGGCGCGAAATGACAAACTCCGTTTCTCGCTTTCCCGATAAAGCGCAATCAGCAAGTTCAACCCCATCGAATCGATGATCCGGCACGCTGCCAAATCCACGACAACCATCTTGGCGTCTGGGTGCTGATCCAACCCCGAAATGAGTTTCGGGCGGATTTCCTGCACATTGGTGCTCAGTATGTCTCCGGAAAAAGTGAAACGGATAACGCCGTCATTTAGTGTGGTTTTCATAGTGAAGAATTGTTTGAATTTGTGGCCAACAAGGGGCCGATGTTTAAAACTGTTACCAAATCTTGGCTCAAGGGAATCACGCCGCTGGTGCAAACGGGGTCAAGCCCGCTCAACGCCTCTGGCGGCGGCGGCAAAATCTCTGTCCCAACCGGCAAAAGATCACCGATCCCATCCACCAAAATCCCGATCAAATCCTCGCCTGCCAAATGGACATCCGCAGGCGGTTTCGCCAGACGCAAAAGCTCCGTCGCCGTCTTGAACACGACGCAACGGCTGGAAGGAGCGTCCCCCACCGGAGGCCTCCCGATCCGCGCTTCCAAATCCAGCGCCGTCAAAATCTGACCCCGCAAATGGATTAGCCCCCGCACTTCAGGCGGCGCGCTATCCACCACATGGACAGGGGGTTGGCGTAAAATTTCACGAATCCACAACAGGTCGCAGGCATACCTGCGCCCCCGGGATTCAAATACCAGCATAGGGCTAGATGATTTCATATCTGCTACTTTTCAAATCGTTTTCCTTCCAACAAAAAATCCATCTCCAACCTCGCCCCGTTGCGGCATTCCCGCACGGATTGAGCCAAACTCCGGATCACCGTCAACCCCAGCGACACATGCCCCTCTCCAGTCAAAAGATCTTGCGGCTCTTGCGGAGGTCGGTGCTGGTAACCAAGACCCGGATCATCGACTATAACCCGGACTAACGGCTCAGGGCAAGCATGATATTCAACAAGCAAATCAGCCTTCAAATCCGCCCGCCCCCCGCAACCGTGCGCCGCCGCATTGATCACCGCCTCCCTCGCACACAAACAAAGGACATCCACCGTATCCGGCGCAATCCCCTCCAACGCCAACACCAGATTCCTATTGAGTTCTTCCTGCAACGCATCCACCTTCTCCCCGATGTCCCCAGGCACCGCCTCGCAAAAAATAGGCAACGATTTTTCCACCCTCTTTTCCCCGTTTTTCGCTTCGCCACAAACCGGCGCATCCGCCGCTTTCCAGCACAAACAGGAAACCATAACATCATCTGGCGCAGGCTTTTCCGCCAACAACGCCAGCGGTTGCCCCTCGGGTGCCAACAAAATATGCGCGGCCAAAGACTCGGGGTGAACCCCCAGCGACGCCGCGTAATCGGGCAACCCATCGCTCCAGACAACCACGCAACCGTCCGCGGAAACTTCCAGCAAATCCTTGCCGGGCATGAAATCGTCGAACCACCCCAACGGGCACCCGTGCGGTGCGAGTTTGCGCAACGGTTTCCCGGGCTCATACAGCGTCACCGCCGGACACCCGCAATTCAAAACTTCCAGCTTCCCCGTATCCAAATCCAGATCGACAAACAACGCGCTCAACGACGCAGGCAAAGCCTTGCCCGTCGTGTCGCCAGACATCCAGTCCTTCAACAAAAAACGGTTGCACTCCTGCGCAATCTGATCCGGCGTCGCCCCCAACGCCTGCATCCCCTTGACCATCCCCTGGAAATACGCCGCGATAAACCCTTCGAGCAACCCGTGCCCCGACACATCCCCCAACACCAGATGCACCGCCCCGTCCCTCTGGTTCCCGACGCTCAAAAAATCCCCGCCCGCCTCAAAAATCGGAAACGACCGCGTCCGCAACGCACACCGCAAAACCTTCCCCGCATTATCCGTAAGTGCCGGCGCCAGACGGTCTTGGATCGATTCAACAGTCGTCAACCTCTTCTGCGCTCCCTGCATTTCCCGCATCTCCGCCGTCTTTGCCACCGCCCTCACCACCGCATTGCACACCTGCGCCCTCGCCACGGGCTTCTCCAAAAAATCGAGCACCCCGCCACGCAAAGATGCCGACAAAGTCTCGCGCTCGGAATCGCTCGTGATCATGATGATGGACAACGCCGTATCGATCTCCCGCACCTTGGTCATCAAATCCAACCCGTTCATGTTGGGCATCAAATAATCCGTCACCAGCGCATCGAAATACTGCGCCGTTTTTTCGTGGATTTTTTCGAGTGCCTGCTCGCCATCACTCGCCTTCGTTACCTCGTAACCCTCTTGCTTCAGGATGCTTTCGAGCATCATCAAGCTGATCAAGTCATCGTCAACCAATATAATTTTTCTAGGGGAAGCCGTTACCATATTTTGTCTTGCCACCCGTTATCCACCAAAACGGGCGAAACTTGAAGCTTTTTCTACGAAATTTCTTAACCCCCAGCGGAGAAATCGCTAGATTACCCCCCGATATGAACTCTTTTTTTTCCGCAAGCAAACCGACGGCTTCCGCCTCCTTCGACAAAACAAGCAACCTCCTCCAAATCAAACTGTTAGGAGACTTGAAAAGCACGACCATCGCCGACCTCTACCGCGACTCTTACGACATTCTGACGGACAAAAGCCTCGCGGGTTTTTCCACTCTCGAACTCGACATAACAGGCGCGTCAATGGTTGATTCTCAAGGACTTAACCTGATTGTCTCCCTCTTGCGCCAAGTCAAAACACGCGAGGCAAAACTCAAAATCATCACCACCAAACGGACGGTTTACATGACCCTCCTTTCGGTCGGC
>DYNR01000442.1 GCA_020720945.1 Chthoniobacter flavus
GCAGTTATCTCACGGATTCAGGTGAAATACCCCTTTCTTGAAAAACACGACGCTTGGCTCTTGCGCATCGCGAATCCGGAATACTTCTTCCTCGTATTCCCCTTTCAACCGCCCCCGGATTTCTTCGCGTTTCGCCTCATCCCCAATAACAAAGTCTCCGCTCAAAACCGCCGGCCACTCCACTCCCCCAAAATACCCGATGTTGTAAAAATCTCCCAAGATCCACGGCAAAGGATAATAGCTCTCTGTCAAAATCTCCCCCCGCAACCCGTAATTGCGCGCATCGTTTTTCGCCGCCGCCAACAAAGGCTCCGTCACTTTGCGGATTTCGCGATAGGTTTGCACATACACATACGGTTCCTTCTCGTTGTCGTAATCCCAAAAATTCAGTCTCGCCATTGTCACGGTTCCCCACGCCAAACAACAAAAATAAACGCAGGACAAAACAACGCGCACTTTTCCGGAAACAGTAAAAATCACCCCCGCAAAAACCAAGAAAAACGGCCACAAAAAAGACAGGATGCACCACGGGGTTTTGTAGGGAACCAACGAGTAAGCGAGCAACAAACCACCCCCATAAATCGCCGCCAACCGGAGTGGTGCAGCCACCTTCCCCAAACAAAAAAAACACCCGGCAAGCCCCGCGACTCCCAGCCACTCGTAGCGGAGGAAAAGCGAAACCCAATACCAGTTGAGAGGAGTCCCAAAAAGGTCGAACGCTTCTTTTTCGTGCCCTCCCGTCTGCGTCCCTGTCTGGACCCACGCCACCACGGTTTGCCAAAGCCCGTGCAACCCCGCAGGATTATAAAATGTCCCGGAATAGAAAAAAACAACCGCAAAAACCCCGAGCAAAACCGCTCCCAAAAAATCATCCCACGACCACGAGCGTTTGGCCCAACCCAACGAACCTTCCGCGGGAATGACCTTGCCCCAAACCCATAAACACCCCCACGCCATCGCCAAACTCGCCGACTGGATGATGTAAGTCTCTTTCACCAAAACCATTCCGAAGAATCCAGCCACCGCGAGACGCAACCCGGTTTTGTCCCCCTCCTCCCACAATCGAACAACCCCGAGAAAAAACAGCAGATTGAAAAATACCAGCCACGACTCGTGAATCGAATAGCGCGAATAAAAAACATAAGCCGGCGAAAGCGCGAGCGCCAACGCCGCAAACCTCGCAACATTTTTTCCGTAGTAACGACCAAATGCCAACAAAACACCAACCGATGCAACCCCCGCCAAAACCGCAGGCAAACGCAACACCCACAACTCGCGCCCAAAAAGCATCTGCCCCAAAAAAACTGCGTAAAAATACAGGGGTCCATGGTAGTTCTCCGGGTCGTAAGCGAAAAAACCATTTTCGCACATCCGGTCGGCAAACCACCCGTTGATCCCTTCGTCAAAGTGCGGTGGCTTCATCTCGATCGCCACCCAGCGAACGGCAAACGCCAGCAACAGCAACGCCGCTGCAACCCATCTATCCTTGCTACTCCAACTCCTCATCCGCAAAAAAAAGGAAACCGCAGACAGGCGCAACGGCTACTTCTTCTCTCCCTGAATCAGTGAGATAACTGCTGTGAATCTCTGCAATCAATTGGGCTGCAAA
>DYNR01000151.1 GCA_020720945.1 Chthoniobacter flavus
ATTGGCGGGTCTTCTTCTTGTGGACACTTCGTGCAAGCGGTGCTAGAATTCCATCTGTATGGTTAAAAAACTTTTGCACACCCGTTACCGTGTTTCCGACCTAGAAAAAACCGTTGCATTTTACCGTGATGTTTTGGGTTTGGAGGAAACCAAACGGATCACCAGCGGGCGCGGTTCCCAGCTTGTTTTCTTCAAAGCACCCGGCAGCGAAGAGCAGATCGAAATTTGCAAATACGATGCCAGCGGCCCGGTTCAAGTCGGGCCCGACCTCACCCATCTTGCGTTTGAAGTCGATAGCATTGAGGCGTTTGCGAAGCATTCCGAAGCTCTTGGATACCCGCTTTCCGACGGTCCGCACACCTCGCCTTCCGGGTCGGTCATCGCTTTTGTCGATGCGCCCGAAGGCTACGAAATCGAACTCATCCAGCCCGCCAAATAAAGAAGTTTTTCCTGTTCGAGTGCCGCCGTTTGCATGGATTTTGACTGGCAAATTCCGGGCGAGGATTTTTTTGGGATCCCGCACAAAGAAATCGAAGAAGCGTTTGAAGATCCTTTTTCTGTGCGGATGTTGCCCGATGAAAGCAACACCGGAGCGACCCGTTACTATTTGCTCGGACGATCCATCGGAGGGCGATACCTGTTTTGCGTTTTTTGGACGGACGGGAAAAATTACAGGATCGTGGCAGCCCGGAACATGACGCAGGACGAGCAGGTTTTTTATGACAGAAAAAATGCGGAGTCCCTATCCTGACCCTCCCGTGAGTGCCCCGAATTCTTCTTTGCGCGTGTTGAAAAAATGGTCGGAAGTCCCCTCGTTTTGCGATGAAGCGGAGGAAGCCGATTTTTGGATGCAGGCCAGTCTCGACCAGCGTTTGATGAACGCTTCCATTTTGAAGACCGACACGAGGGAATCGACCACGATCACTTTGCGTTTCGATCCCCGGATGCTTGCCCGCATCAAGCGCATCGCCCGTTCCCGTTACCTCAACTACCAGAGCATGATCAAACAATGGTTGAGCGAGCGGATGGAAAAAGAGCTTTGACCCTTTCGCCGTGCTGACCTCTCTCCGCGTCTGCGACTTCCGCTGTTTTCCGGCGTTGTCCCTCCGCTTTTCTCCCGAGGCAAATTACTTCTTGGGGCCCAATGCGATAGGGAAAACCTCTTTGCTCGAAGCGGTTTGCACGCTTTTGCGTCTCCAGTCGCCGCGCGCCGCCTCCTTGCAGCAGTGCGTCCGTTTCTCCCGGCAGGAATTTTCTCTCGAAGGCATCTGCCAAAAATCCAAGCTCCGGTTCCGTTACGGCACGGCGGGACGGAAACTTTTTCTCGATGATGTCCCGCAACCAAAAACCGGCGATTATTTGTCCCAAGCCCGCATCACTTGGTTTTCAAACACCGACCTTGAGCTGGTTCGAGGGGGGTCTTCCTTCCGTCGGCGTTATCTCGATTTCTTGGGTTCCCAGATTTTTCCTTCGTATTTGCGTGCGCTCCGTTCCTACGATCGCGCCCTACGCGCCAGAAATTTTTTGCTCAAGGAAGGGCGCGGGCACCGCGAAATCTCCGCTTACACGGTGCCGTTGGTCGAGCACGGCACGATGCTTCGCACCTGCCGCGCCTCGCTCCTAGAAATGTTGGCACCTCTTCTCGCCGAATCTGCGATGCAAATTTCCGGAGCAGACGAATGCGTCTCGCTGCTTTCCCTGCCCGGTTACGAAGGAGATTTTTTTGAGGCTTTGGAGCTTTCAAAAAAAGAAGAAACCCGTTTGCGGCACACGACCAAAGGCCCGCACCGCGATGATTTTTTGCTTTCTCTCAATCACCTCCCCGCCTCCGAATTTGCGTCGGAAGGGCAACAAAGAACCCTCGCCTTGGCACTCAAGATGGCCCAATCGAACCTGATAGAAAAACAGACGGGAGCACCGCCCGTTTTGCTCCTCGATGATATTTTTGGCGAGTTGGACTCCGGGCGCAGGCAAAGGCTCCTAGAAGCCATCCCAGAGAAATCGCAGACTTTCATCACGACGACCTCGCTGGCTTGGCATACCCCGCCATCCTCCGCTTCCGTTTTTTGCCTCGACCGCCACGATTTTGCGGGAGAACCGCAATAGCGCAGGCGGCAGCGAGGGCTTCAGCGGATGATCGTTGTTTCGGAAACCGAGCAAACTCCGCCGCGCAACCGTAGCACAGGACGGATTCGATCACTGGCAACATGCGCCACCACATCGTCGCAGATACAAAAAACGCAGGCCGTCCCTGTTGTTCCTGTCACCGCTTCTCGCTGTTGCAAGCCGCGGTCTCCCCATCCGACCAATCCAGGGAATACCGTATAACCCCTCGCCCCGCTCTCTTGCAAAATCCGTGTCACGGACTCCACATCGATTTCGTTGACGATAATTTCCAACCGTTTAGCTGTTTGCATAGATACTTGAATTTTTTGAAGAAGGCAGAGCGGCAAGCCGTCCCTCCCGACTTCATCCCCCTATTAACTCCCCTTCGGTTTTGGGCGCAAGCAGGTTTTTGCTTTCTTTTTTCTGTCTGTCCCACACGGTGTCCCATGGTTTTCGCCAACGAAGGACTTTTGCTTGGGGAGTCATCCGCCGTGTGGCAGCAAGAGGGGCAAGGCTATTGTCGGGCAAGAATTTCGTAGATTCCTCGGGTCGCATGCTCCGGTTTGACTTCGGTCATACAGCGGAAGTCCAGCGGGCATTCCCTCCGAAAACAAGGGCTGCACTCGACTTGTTTGCGCAAAATCACATGGCCGCTTCCGATGGGGCCCGTCAGCAGCGGTTCGGTCGAACCAAAAATTGCGACGACTGGAATTCCGAGCATCGCGGCAAGGTGCATTGTCCCCGTGTCGTTTGTCAGCAAAAAGCGCAGTTGGCTGAGTTCTTGCATCAGTTCCGCCATCGTTGTTTTTCCAGTCAAGTCCACCGCGTCCCCGGAAAAGCCGCGTAGCAGGTCGGCAGCGATCGCGCTATCTTTTTTCGTTCCAAAAACCCTCCATTGGCAAGGGGTAGCCGAGGAGACGGCATCCATGACGGCGCGGTAATTTTCTGCAGGCCAACGCTTTGCGGAGCCGTATTCCGCGCTGGGGCAGATGCCGAAGCGCATTTCCGCGATTTTTTCCCGTCCTTGGGCGAGGGGTTCGGAGAGTTGCGGTGCGCCCAATCTTTCGACCAACAGCGAGTAATGGCGGCTTTGGTGTTCCGGGCGCATCAAAGCCATCCTTCCCTTGCGGCCCTTCGGGATTTGATTTAACAGCCACGACCTCCTGTGCCCCGGAAACCCGACCCGCCGCGGGATTCCCGCTAAAAAAAGTTCCAGTGCCACGCGCAAGGAATTAGGGAACAGAATGCCCGCGTCAAAATTGCGTTTTTTTAATTCGCGGGCGACCCGAAAAACCGAAGCACCTTCGGGGATTGCGATTACTTCGTCCACGGCATCCACCCATTTCCACAAATCCGCAAGCTTTTCGGGGGTCAGAACGGACAAATGCAAATCGGGGCGCCCCGCCTTGAGCGCCCGCACCGCAGGGACATTCATCACGGCATCCCCCAACCAGTTGCTCCCTCGCACCACGACCCGCAATTTTTGTAGTGTTTGCGCATCTCCCGGCAAATAGATCCCCCGTTTCGCCCTTCCCAACAAAAACTCCGGCATCGGCAATTTCCAGCGGTTGTGAACCCAAAACCAATCCGCCGGTGATTCTCGGATTTGTTCTTCTAGGGCGCGGTTGATTCCCGCCGTCAAGGATTCGACCCCGTTTCCGTCGTGGGAGACTTCCTTTCGCACGGAGATGCGCCAGCGACCGACCCCGTCGGTAAAAATAGCGACTGGGACGACCGCCGCCCCCGTCTTTATCGCCAGCGATGCCGCTAAAGGAGAGGTCGAAGCGAGTTTCCCGAAAAGCGGTGTCCAGATCCCCGATTCCCCCGCGTGTTGGTCAACCAAAATGCCCAAAACTCCCCCCGATTTCAAAAAGCTCGCCGCGGCGCCCATCTCCGTTTTTCTGTCGAAAGTCTTGACGCCCAACCGTTGCCGCAAGCGGGTGATTTCCGAGTCGATATAGCGGTTGTGGACTTTTTGAAACACGGTTCCGAAAGGCATTTCCCTCGCGTAAAAGCAGGCTTGGGCAAACATTTCCCAGTTTCCGATGTGGCTGATGGCGAGAACTACGCCGCGTCCCCGAGCGTAAGCCGCTTGCAACTCCCCTAAATTTTCCATCGTTGTGTGGGCGCGCACTTCCGCTTCGTCCGCCGCAAAAAAATGCGCGGCACCCATCAAATTCGCGCCCAAAACCTGAAAATGTTTTCTCCCCAGCGAACGGATTTCCCGGCTTTTTTCAGGAAACGCAATCCGCAAGTTCCTCTCGACTAAATTCCGGTATTTGGGCAAAATGCACCATGCGACCAACCCGAAAAAACTGCCCGTCCGCGCACACGCCCACGCGGGGAGTTTTTGGATGACAGCCATCAAAAAAAAGACCAAAGAATAAACCGCCCGCTCCATGCAATCCGATCAAACCATCTCTTGCCAAAAAAATCCACCAGAAAGTAAAGTTCTTCTTCCCGGTGGGACGATCGGGATTCTGGGCGGCGGGCAACTTGGAAAAATGTTGGCCATCGAAGCGAAAAAACTGGGCTATCGGGTCGGGATTCTCGATCCAGAAAAAGGTTGCCCTGCTGCGCAAGTATCTGATTTTTCAGTTGTTGCCGATTATTCGGACCTTGCTGCCGTGGCGGCGTTGGCGGATGCTTCGGATGTTTTGACTTTCGAGTTCGAGAATGTCCGTTCCGCCCCGTTGAAAGAAGTGGCGGTGTCTCGCTGTCGCATTTGTCCGGACCCCGAAGTGCTCCACATCGCCCAAAACCGCGAGAGGGAAAAAAATTTCTTGGCCGCAAACGGGTTTCCCTGCGCCCCGTTTGCCGTGGTGAGCAGCGCGGAAGAATTGGAAAAAGCGGCGGAGGTTATCGGGTTCCCGTGTGTTTTGAAAACGGCGGATTTCGGCTACGATGGCAAGGGGCAATGCCGTTTGGAAAAAGGCTTCGATGCGAGGGAAGTGTGGCATCGGTTTTCTTGTCCGAAAGGTGTATTGGAAGGTTGGGTTCCGTTTTCCGCGGAACTCTCCGCCGTTTGCGCACGATGGGAATCCGGGGAAACCCGTTGCCTGCCCGTTTCGGAAAATCAGCACCGCCATCACATCTTGGACGCTTCGATCGTCCCCGCTTCGATCCCGTCAGAAATCCAAGATCAAGCCCGCAGCATCGCCGCTTCGATTGCCGAAAAACTCCAGGTCGTCGGCCTCTTGGCCGTAGAATTTTTCTTGCACTGCGACGGCACCCTTTTGGTCAACGAACTCGCTCCGCGCCCGCACAATTCCGGCCATTACTCTTTTGATGCGTGTATTTGCGGGCAGTTCGAACAACACATCCGCGCCATTTGCGGGTTGCCCCCTGGCTCTACCGAGCTTCTTTCGCCGGTCGTCATGGTCAATTTGCTCGGCGATCTTTGGCCGGAAGGCGGAACCCCTCCTTGGGAAAAAATCTTGGTGAACCCGGCGCTCAAGCTCCATCTTTATGGAAAATCCAGTCCACGCAACGGCAGGAAAATGGGGCATTTTTGCACTTTGGCGCCGACGGTTAGCCAGGCGGTTGCAGATGCAAATTTTGCTAGGGAGACCCTCGGGCTTCCCCCGATCCAGCGCGGGTGACTCCTTCGCGGATTGCAGAAGGGAAAAGAATCACGGTGGGCAGAGAGGGAAGGGAGAGCCGAATCCTCGCGTAACTTTAAAAACGAAGAGAGAGGTTAGGGAAGCGGAAAATGCTGTTATACCGCTTGAGAAGAAA
>DYNR01000152.1 GCA_020720945.1 Chthoniobacter flavus
GGGTTCAGGCACCGGGTTTTTGTTTCCATTCAAATTTCCCCGGTTGCCCTTCTGCGGGAAGTTGGATCCATTCACCTGTAAAAGAGCGGTTGCGCCATTCTGCGGCTTGTTCGTTTTGGATTGCGTCCAGAGAGCGTTTGGTTTTTTCCGAGATTTGTTTCATGACCTCCATGCGGTCGGCGTTTTCTTCGTTGACGGTTTTGCGGACGAAGATGCCAAAATCGCCTGGGGGGGCTTCGACGATGGCGAGGAGACCGTCGGCACCTTCGCCCACCAAGCGGGAGTTTTTCAGTTCTTGGATGTCGCCCATGCGGTTGCGGCGGCGGGATTCTGGCGTGGAGGAGGAGTCTTTTTGTTGCGGTTTATTTTTTGCGTTCGCGGAATTTTTTGTTTCATGCTGATAGACATCCACGCGCATATTGATGTCCACTTGGATGGGGTCGGGGGTGGCGACTTGGATCGTGGGAGATGCGCAGGAGGCGAGGGTCAGGAGGCAGGGGGCGAGCAAGCGTTTTTTCATGGGTGGTTGTTTTTTGCGGGTGGTTTTGAGGGTGGTTTTGCGGAAAGGTTTTTCCATTTTCCGTCGGGGGATTCGTCGTCGAAAAGGTAGAGGTCGATGTTGCGGGAGCCGAGTTTTCCGGGCAGGCGCAAAGAGAGTTTCCCTTGTTTGCCGACGGTCCAGAAATCGGCGGATGCAGAAGTGTAGTGGAAGTCTCGCAGGTTTTCCAGAGCCACTTTGGTGGCACTCCGTTTGAGAGAGTTCCATTCCGGCGGGAGGTTTTGCAAAAGGTTATCGATTTTTGCGATGTGGAGAGTGCCGGGAGCTTTGGATTTCAGGGAGCCTTTGACGCGGTCGATGGAGCTGCCGCAGGCATCGACTTCGAGTCGGAAATCTGCGGGTCCGGAGAGGCTCAGGTTTTGCGGGGCGAGGACGGCGGTCAATTTTTTGAGGTTGACGCGGGTGCCGGTGATCCAGCCGATCCAGCGGGGAGTTTCGCCGAAGGAAAAACTCAGACCTGCGGTGAGGTAGCCGTCGTAGGCGTTGCCGCCGAGTTGGGCGTTGATGCCCGTTTTATCAAAAGTGGTTGACAGCCAGAGTTTTCCGATTTTGAACTGGCGCCAGAGGACGCTGTCCATGTGGAGTTCGTTGACCAGGTTGTCGCCGTGTTTTCCCGGTGGGTAGGCGAAGCGCATATTGCCGCGAAGGGAGTCGAGGTCGAGCTGGAGAGAGGGGAAAGAAAAGCTTTGGGGGTCGATTTCGAGGGAGGTTTCTAGGCGCAGGGAAGCCAGGTCCGAGAAGCGCACATCGGAGGCGGAAGTTTGGAACGACATGGGGAGGCCGATTTGGCCGACGCGTTCGCCGCCGAGGACGAGGCGGCCGAATTCGATCCGCAGGTGCTCGATGTTCCATCCTCCGCCAGAAGCGGTTGCGGCAGATTGTGGCGCGGTGCCTTCTTGCATCGCTTGCATATAGAGGAAGAGGTCTGGGGAGATGTAAAGAGTGGGGCTCAGGAGAATGACTTGGGAGAGTTTCGAGGCGAGGATGCCTTCGATGGTGAAATAGACAAAAACCGAATGGATGCTGGCGACGCGGACGAGAGGGTCATGTGGGGAAAGGATTTCGATGCCGGCGAGTTCGACGCGCTGGAGGTCGGAGCCGAGGGCGGAGGATACCCCGCCGAGAGGGATATTGTGGAGAGAGGTGTTTAGGGTGTATTCAAAGCCCGGGCCAACGCCGGGGATTTCCTCTGTGATCGTGGTGTGTAAGTTTTTGACTTCCAACTGTTTGATCGAAAAGGGCGGCGAAGGGGTATTTTGTTTGAGAGGTTTTTTTTCGGAGGGGTTTCCCGCGGACAGGAGGGCGCGGATTTGGGAGCCGATGATGGCGGAGCCACCCGAAATCGTCATGCCCGAGAGCTGTTTTTTTTCTAGGAGCCCGGAGGTTGAAAAGTCCGACTGGACTTTATCCACGCAGATAAAGGGGGAAGAGAAATCGGAGTTTTGGGAAAGGGATACATCCCAGACGAAGAGCGAGTGGACGAGGTCGAGGAGGTTTTCTTCGGTTCCTAAGTCCTTGATGTCGAAGGAAAAATGCGAGCGGCAATAGATGGGCGGGAGATGGTCTGAGCCGTCGTGGTGGACATAGAGTTCGCCGAATTCGCACGAGAGTCGGCCGAGGGACCAGACTGCGGGGGCGGCGGGGGATTCTTGGTTTTCTTGGTTTGTCTCTGGGGTTGGAGCGAGAGATTCGATCGCAGAAAAGAAAGCGGGGGAAAGGAAAAAGGAAGGTTCTTCCAGATCGGCGGATTCTAGGTGTTTGCTAAAAATTCCAGTTGGGCCGAGGGAGAGAGCCAGCCGTTTTGCGGAAAAAAGGATGGTGTCCGATTTGCGTTCGTAGATGCGGATGCCGTAGAGAGAGATTTCCGTCGTATCCGTCCAGTCCCAATCGTCCACTTCGATTTTTAGGGAAGGGAAAAACTGGTCGAAGCCCCATTCTACGAGGAAAGGGGTTTTTGAGGGAGGTTTTGGTGGGGCGGGCGTTTTTTGTTGGGCGGAGAAAAGGGGCAAGCAGGAGAGTGCCGCCAAAAAAACGATCCAGGCAAAAGGGGCGAGGAAGCGTTTCATTCGGGGGTGGAGGAAGAACGCAGTTTTTTTATTTCCGATCTGCGGCGTTTTTGAGCGAGGATTTTTCGTTTGGCGGAAGGGGAGCGTTTTGCGGATTGCCTGCGTTTTTTTGCGGTTTCCGCCCGTTTTGCGAGGAGGATGGCGCGGCGTTCGGACTCGATGCGGTCGAGGAGGCGAGAGAGGGCGGAGAGGCGGTTTTGTTCGCGGGAGCGGGAGTCTTCCGAAGATGCGGTCAGACCGGAAGGCAGGTGTTTGACCGTCACGCCCGTTTCCACTTTGTTGACATTTTGCCCGCCGGGGCCGCCCGATCGGCGGAAGCTCTCACGGATTTCCTCGGGTGCGACTTTGAGGGCGGCCTGGCGTTTTTGTAACAGCTTGCGGAAACGATCCATCGGAGTTTTTGAGTTTGGTGCTTGTGAAAATCTCGGAAATGTGTTCATACTGCAAGCATGGAATCCATGCACGAAATAATCGAACGAGCCGGAGGGACGCTAGATTGCCTGGTATCGCGAAGCGGCGGTATCCGGTTGGAAATCAAGAGGAAAGGGGCGGAGCTCATTTCTCTGCAAAAGCTGTGTGGGGACGGGGTGTGGCGTGGTTATTTATACAGGGACGGGTTGGCGGACACGCCGGCGGAAGGGTGGACGAGCCATTCCACGCTGATGGGGTATTACATTCACCGTCTTTGGGAGCAGCGTTCGTTTTACAGGGGCAAGGAGATACGCGGGGGGACGCACGGGTTTTTGCGGCATTGTATTTTTGGTGCGCCGGAGTATGATGCGGGGGATGCGAGCTTGACCTATCGTCTTGCGGCAAAGGATGTTCCTTCAGGTTCTTACCCGTTGAGGGTTTCCTTTGCGCTGGTTTATCGCTTGGTTGAGGGTGGGGGAGTCGAGGTTGAATTCCGGTTTGAGAACGAAGAACCGGAGACCGAGGCGCACATCAGTTTTGGGTTGCATCCAGGGATCGAGCTTACAAAGCTCGCGGACGGGCGGGTTTTGATGCCGGCGGGGCGGTATGTGCGGCATATAGCGCCAGGAGATTTTCTCGATGGAAACACGGTGGAGATCGACCATGCTGGCGGTGCGATGCCATTTTCCATCGAAGGGTTGCCAGGTTCTTATCTCCTTGCGTTGGATGGGGTTCCGGAGCGGAATTTCCTCGTTGAAGACCCCGCTTCCGGGCGGAGCCTCGCGTTGGAGTTCGGGGATTGCCCGTTTTTGACGCTGTGGAGTAACGGGGCGGATTTCGTTTGCGTTGAGCCGTGCTGGGGGTTGCCCGACAGCAATCCGCCGACGGCGTTTGAAGACAAGCCGGGGATACAGAAACTTCCGCCGCGCGGGAAGATTGCGAAGTCCTTCCGGATGAGCCCCCGTTGGGTTGCCCCCACTATTTATTCTAATTTGCTTTCAAGATGAGACCAATCTGCTTGTTTCTTTTGACTCTGGCGGCGTTGCTCCGCAGTCCCATAGCGCAGAGGCTATGCTCCTTTGTCGCGCCTTGCCGGAGCCAAAAGCAACGGCGCATTTTCAACTCATTTTGAAAGCGAATTAGAATTAGCTTTTTCCTATGAAAACCCTGTTAAGATTCATCCTCCGCATTTTGCTTTTTGCCGTTTTGTTTTTTGTGTTTCTGGTTCTTTTCCAATACGGTCCCAGCCGTTTTTTGGAAGGGGCAGTAGCCGAAGCAAAATGGGTGCAAAGCCTGGTGGCAGGCGGAGCGAAGCAGACCAAAGCCCCCGAACCCGCCGGGAAAGCGCAAGCAGTGCCGGCACCAACCGAAAAAAAATAAATCCCTCCTTCTTATGCCCGTAACGACAGAAAAAGACCTCCCCAAGAACCTGAAAGATACATGGAGCAAAGCGCTCAGCGCAATGCAGTTAAAGAATTATGGTTACACGATCACGCTAGTCCAGACCATCGTGAAAGCCGTGCCCGATTTCCTCGGTGGCAGGCAGCTTTTGCGAAAGGCGGCAATTGCGAAGTCCGCCTCGAAAAAGGGTTTTTTGAGCGGGATTTCCACGGCATCGTTTTCCGTGATGAAGGTGGGTTCGATGTTGAAGAAAGACCCTGCGGGGGCGATCGAAGCGGTCGAGAAAATTTTGGAGAACGAGCCATACAACGCGCAAGCCAACCACTTGTTGTTTGAGGCGGCCATGGCGTTGAAGTTGCCGGAGACCGCGACCTTTGCGCTCGAGACCATCGTGGATGGTGCGCCCAAGGACACCAAAGCGATGCACGAGCTTGCCACGCACCTGATCGCCGTAGGGTTGGCGGAGAGAGCGGTGGATGTTTACACGAAAATTTTGGAAGTGAACCCTGCCGATTTGGTGGCGGTAAAAGGCTCCAAAGACGCATCGGCGAGAGCGTCCATGTCGAGTGGCGGGTGGGAAAAGGAAGGTGCGACTTACCGCGATTTGATCCGCGACAAAGACCAGGCGATTTCTTTGGAGCAAAAAGGCAGGGTCATCCGGAGCGAAGAGATGATCGTGCAACAGCTTGCAGAGTTGCACAAGCAGGTGGAAGCGCAGCCGCAAAATGTCGATCTTTCCCGCAAAATCGCCGAACTTTACGAGCAGAAAGAAGACTTCGAAAATGCGGTGCAGTGGTATGAGTATGCGTTCCAGCTAGGGGCGGGGGCGGACATTGCATTGTCGCGGAAAGCGGCGGATTTGCGTTTGCGCCAATATGACGAGACGATCAAGCAGTGGGAGGCGTATATCGCATCTGGACCTGGAGAGGCGGAAGTCGAAAGCGCGAAGACCCAGCTTGAAGAAATCGTCAAACATCGCAACACGCTGAAACTCGAAGATGCCAAGCAGAGGGTCGAAAAGAACCCGACCGACTTGCAGTTCCGTTACGAGTTGGGCGAGAGCTACTTAAGTGCTGGGATGGCCCAAGAAGCCATTCCCGAGTTGCAGAAAGCCCGCCAGAACCCGAATGTCCGCACCCGTGCGATGAATATGCTCGGCACCTGTTACGACATGAAAGGGATGTATGATTTGGCGGCAAAAACCCTTTCGGATGCAGCCGGGGAACTTTCGGCGATGGATGCAACGAAGAAGGAAATCCTATACAAGCTCGGAATCGTTTACGAGAAAATGGGCGAGAAGGAAAAGTATTTGGAAGCGATGAAGCAAATTTACGAAGTCGATTACGGATACCGCGATGTCGCCCCGCGGGTCGAAGGTGCTTATAGTTGA
>DYNR01000443.1 GCA_020720945.1 Chthoniobacter flavus
CATTTCATGATGGGCGGAACACTAGATGCTTCTTGGCAAAATTTAACGCCCGAGATCCTGCGGCACCAAGTCTGCGTCCGGCCAAATTTCTTCAGCGTATTGGAATGCCTTTTTTGCCCGCTCCATTCTTCGTTCCGCATTTTCTGGAGCTTCGCCCGCCAAGGGTTCCATCGCACCGCTTGCCGAAAAATAATAGTTTCCTGCCCGCAGGGCGGAGAGGATTCGGGGGGGGTCTGAAAGGCCTGTATGGCAGGAGGGAAAGGAGGCATCCAAAAAGCGCGAACCCGACCATTCCAACAACGAGTTGCCGATGAGTTTTTTTCCGTTTTTCGTTTCTTCTGGTGCGAGGAAGGCGAATGCGGGGGCATCGTCTGTGTTGGTTGGATACGGGTCAAACTGTTTTGCGACGGCCCGCAAATCTCCGATGAAAAGAAGTCGGAAGTTTGCGGGGGAACGGAAAAACGGGGATTCAGCAGCAAGGTTTTGAAATGCTGGGGAAGCGGCTTGTTTTTGCAAAAACGATTCCGATAAGTCGATGGGCTGGCGGGAGCCGACAAGCCCGACGACAGGACGGAGCGGGTCGAAGTTTCCACGGATCAAAATGGCGTTTGGGAAGACTTCCAAAAATGTTTTGACGATGATTCCCGCGAGTGGATCGGTCATTTGGTAGGCGGGGAGCCAGAGGACGAAAAGCCCGTTTTCGCGGAGTTTTCCGGAAGCTTCGGAAAAGAAATTTTTCGAGTAAAGGTTAGAGGTTTCTGCTTGTTGAGGAAAAAATAAGTCGCAGAGGATCAAGTCAAAAGGCGCAGATTGATCCCGGAGGACTTTTCTTCCGTCGCTCGGAAAATAGCGGGAGCGAGGGTCGGAAAACAACGCGTGGTTCCAAGGGGAAAAATGTTTTTTTGCGGCTTCGATGACGGCAGGGTTCACTTCGGCGGAAACGGATTCTCCGATGGGTAGTCGCAGGGCTGCGGCGGCAGAAATCCCTGATGCAAAACCGATGTGCAAAACCCGTTTTGGGTCCTGGCAGAGGAAGAGAGGAACCCAGCTTTGGTGCAGTTGCGAACGCAAGGCTCTTTCCGTTCCGTTCAATGTGGTTCGCTGGTTCACCACCAGGCGGCGCGATGTTCCTTCCACGACAGAAACGACTCCGCTGCTTCCTTGGTAAATGGCGAGGAGAGACGCTTTCATTTCTTGCGAGACAGGCATCGGGTTTCTTGTCCATTCCCCGAAGAACGCCACAAAAAAAAGAGCGGGGACGCCCCACGCTGCCACTGGAATTTTTTTCCCCGGCCTTCTGGTTCCCCAAGTTGCCAAGACCGCATAACCAAACGCGATGAACAGAAGCGAACGGTAAATCCCGAAAATTGGGACGAGCAAAAAAGGGGCGGCGAGGGCACCGGCGGCAGAGGCTATTTTGTTGATAGCGAACATATTGCCGAAGGCGCGTGCCGCGTTTTGCTCTTCGGGAAAGACGATGCGCCACGCAAGAGGAAAAACCGTTCCCGCGATGAATGGCAGCGGGAAGGCGGCGATTCCAGCAAGGGCGGCATCTGGAACCGAAAGAAAGTTTGCCGTAAAAGTCAGCCAATCGCCAGCG
>DYNR01000153.1 GCA_020720945.1 Chthoniobacter flavus
CCTCCATGGTGGGGGGCGATGAAAACCTCTATATGGAAACGGGGGGGCACGGGGGTTGCCGCCGCTTTTGCCCTGCTGCTTTTTCTGATCGCGAAACCCGCTTTATTTGCTCAACAGCAAGAGGATACGGGGATTCGGATGGGCAGCTATTGGAAAGCGGATTTTTGTGACAGGGCATTCGTCGTCCCGCATTCCGCCATCACTTCTCTGAGCTTGAGCCGCTATATCGTGGATGGCGCGATGGTTGTTACCGAAGTCAGCGTCGGCACGATGGGGAGCGTGCAAGGGAGGTTTTACTATGCCGAAGCCACGGGGGTCCAGACACCTTACGGGGCGGGGCAATCGCTCATCGAAACGGCAAAAACCCGCGTCCAAGAAGTCGGGGATCGGTTTGGGGCGGGGCAGGTCCAAACCGAGGTCATCAAAAGTTATCCGTTGAGCACGCACGCCCACACCGCCGAGTTTCGTCTCGCCTCGCAAGACGAAGTCAAAAAGCTTTACGAGAGCTTAGAAACTTCTTACCTGCGCCGGAGAACGGCCGTATTCAAACCTTGATTTTCTCGGGCGTTTCCGCCTATATGCAAAGAGCGCAACCACCAACCACCGTTTTGCAAACACCACATACACCTAGCCACGAGTGCGGCGTTTTCGCCGTCTTCGGCCACCCGGAAGCGGCATCCCTCACCTACTACGGACTTTTCGCATTACAGCACCGGGGGCAAGAAAGCGCAGGGATCGTTTCTTGCGCCGGTAGCCATGCCCCGTTCAAAGCGCACCGGGGCATGGGGTTAGTCTCCCAAGTCTTTGCCGCTAAGGAGTTAGAGATGTTGGGCGGGACGCGCGCCATCGGCCATGTCCGCTACTCGACCACGGGGTCGAGCACTTTGCGCAACGCCCAGCCTTTTTCCGTGGAAACGGCGCGGGGGCAAATCGCGGTCGCGCACAACGGCAATCTGGTGAACGCCGCGGCACTGCGGACGGAACTGGAACAGGAGGGTTCGATTTTTCAAACGACTGCCGACAGTGAAATCCTGCTGCACCTTCTCGCCCGCCCCGTGATGAAACAGCAAAATCCCCTCGCGTGTTTGCGGCGTTTGGAAGGGGCTTTTTCCATTGTCCTGATGGGGGAAAAAGAAATCATCGGGCTTCGCGACCCTTACGGTTTTCGCCCGCTGGCACTTGGCAAAGTGGACGGCGCTTATGTCCTCGCTTCGGAAACTTGCGCGTTCGATTTGATCAAAGCCGAGTTCATCCGGGAGATTGAGCCAGGGGAGGTCGTCATCATTGACCAAAACGGCATCCGTTCGGAATTTCCTTTCGCGGTGCAAAACAGCGCGTTTTGTATTTTCGAATATGTCTATTTTGCCCGCCCGGACAGCAAGTTGCATGGGCAGGGGGTAAAGTCCGTCCGCGTCCGGATGGGGCGCGAGCTTGCTCGTTTGCATCCCGTTGAAGCAGATGTTGTTATCCCGGTTCCCGATTCCGGGATTTACGCGGCGATGGGTTTTGCCGAAGAGTTGAAAATCCCGTTTGACATGGCGTTTGTCCGCAACCATTACATCGGGAGGACTTTCATCCAGCCTTCCCAGCGAAGCCGGGATTTCAATGTGCGGGTCAAACTCAACTTGATCGAAGAGGCGGTAAAGGGCAAACGGGTCGTCGTGGTGGACGATTCGATCGTGCGGGGCACGACGGCGCGAGCGCGGGTGATCAACCTGCGGGAAGCGGGAGCAAAAGAAGTCCACATGCGCATCAGTTGCCCGCCCCACAAAAATCCTTGCCATTACGGCATCGATTTTCCTGACCCCGAAAAACTTCTCGCCAACCAGTGCACGATGGAGGAAATCCGCAAGTATCTCGGTGCCGACAGCATCGGTTACTTGAGCATCGAAGGGATGCTTGCCGCAACGGGGGGGACGGGTTCGCGTTTTTGTTTGGCGTGTTTTAACGGCGAATATCCGGTCCGCTACGATGCCGCGTTTGACAAGCTCATTATGGAAAAACAGCAAAAACGGCCGGGGTTGATGGACGACGATAGCGCGCAGCAGAAACTTTTTTAGGAACTATGAAATCAGCGAAGGGAACCACGAAGAAACAGGGGCAAAAGGCCTACGCGGCGGCGGGGGTCGATGTCGATTTGGGCAACGAAGTGAAAGGCGGCATCCAAGAGATCGTTTCCGCGACGCACGGGCCAGAAGTGCTCGGGCGTATCGGTGGCTTCGGCGGGCTTTTCCGCCCGGATTTTCGGGGGATGAAAGACCCTGTTTTGGTGTCGAGCGTGGACGGTGTCGGGACGAAGCTGAAAATCGCATTTGCCACGGGGCGGCATGACACCATCGGCCAGGACTTGGTCAACCATTGCGTCAACGACATCGCGGTTATCGGGGCAAAGCCATTGTTTTTCTTGGATTACCTCGCCGCGGAGAAGTTGGAACCCGCGGTGTTTCGCCAGATATTGAAAGGCTTTGCCAAAGCGTGCCGCGAGGCGGGGTGCGCCATCGTCGGAGGGGAAACCGCGCAGATGCCGGGGATGTATCGCAAAGGGGAATACGATGTCGCGGGTTGCATTGTCGGCGTGGTGGATGGCAAAAAACTTTTGGACGGGTCGAAGGTGCGGGTCGGGGATATTTTGCTTGGTATGCCGTCGAATGGCCTGCACACCAACGGGTATTCTTTGGCCCGTAAGGTCTTGATCGAGAAAGGGAAACTCCCGTTGGATGCGCCGGTTCCCGGAAGCCGGGTTTCGCTTGGCGCAGAGTTGCTCCGCGTCCACAAGAATTACCAGCCCGCGTTGGCGGCTTTGCCCGATGGCTGGTTGAAGGCGGCGGCGCACATCACCGGGGGAGGGCTGATTGATAATTTGCCGAGAGTTCTTCCGAAAAATACGGATGCCGTAATCGAAGCGAAGCGGTGGAAAGTTCCTGCGATTTTCCGTCTCATCGGAGAGATGGGCAAGGTTGACCCGATGGAGATGTATCAAGTTTTCAATATGGGGATCGGGATGGTCGCCGTGGTTTCTCCCGAAAATGCCGCCGAAGCAGCAGCCCAACTCGGGGCGAAACCCATCGGGACAATCGGGGAGGGTTCGGGGAAAGTCGAAATTCTTTTGTGAGCAAACAGGACGACGAATCGTTGCGGAGGAAGCAGGCGCTGGGCGTGGGGTTGGGGATCAGCTTGGTGGGGGTGCTTGCTTTGGCGCTTCGCTACGGGTTCAAAAAACGGGATCCTTCCCTTTTGCCCGAGACGCTTTCGCCGTCGATTTTCGCCACGAGGATGATGCCGACCTCGCACGGGGAAATCGTGTATCATGTTAGCGGCAGCGGAGATCCGCTGGTGTTTTTGCACGGGGTGTATCCGGGAGCGTCGTCGTTTGAGTGGTCGAGGGTTTATCCCGAATTCACGGCGGGCTGGGAAGTCATCGCCCCCGATTTGTTGGGTTTCGGGGAGTCCGCCCGGCCTTCCGTTGCGTTGGATTTGCGGGAGCAGGCGGAGAGTTTGGTCGAATTTCTCCATGTTGTTTGTTCGGGGCGTCCGCCCGTGGTGGTCGCTTCTGGTTTGGGGGCGAAACTCGCTCTTTTGCTGGCGGCGCAACACCCGGAGTTTCCCAAACGGCTTGTCCTTTGGTTGCCGCTGGAAGTCCGCCGGTTGCTCCGTGGAAAAGCCGCGCGCATGGCGATGGGCATTTCTCGCCTCCCGTGGTTGCGGTCTTTGGCGTGGCGGAGCTACTTGTCCAGCCCTGCATTTTTTCACTCCTGGCTCGCAAAAATCGGGTATGCCGAAGAGGCTGCCGCCGACGAGGAAGCCGTTTCCGTCTTGGCGAATTGCGCGGGGTTATACCAGTCCGAAGTCGCTATCTGGGGAATCCTCAAAGGTTCTTTCCAAGAGGATTTGACCTCCCGTTTGCGCGATGTCCGTTGTCCCACAACTATTTTGTGGCCAGAGAGTTCCGTGAGATATTTGCCCGCGGATGCCGAAATTCTGCAACGCGAGATCGGGCAATCTTCGCTGAAGTTCCTGCCCGTGGACGGGCTTTTGGCACCGTTGCGGCACCCGACTTTTATGCGGGATACGATCGGGAACGAAATAGCGGAAGGCGGGGTGGTCCGCCCCGATTTTTCTTTGTGACGGGAGACAAACGGACCGCGGATGAAAACGACCCAGCTTACTTTTGACCTTTCTTTTGGGCCGGAAAAACGGGAACCGGAAAAGAAGAAGGATGCCGGGCCGGAGATCTTGAAAGTTCGCGAGTTGACGCAAAAAATCAAGCGGTTGCTCGAAGGCGAGATCGGGCAGGTGTGGGTGCAAGGGGAAATTTCCAATTATCGCAAGCAGGCTTCCGGGCATCATTATTTCACGCTCAAAGACGAAAGCTCCGTTTTGGGCTGCGTGTTTTTTGCGGGGGATGCCAGGTTTTTGAAACAGGCGCTCCGCGACGGGATGGAGGTGCAGGTGGCGGGGGAAATTTCCGTTTACGAGGCGAGGGGGAACTACCAGTTGATCGTCCGCCATTTGCAGATGCGGGGGGAAGGGGCGTTGCAAGTCCGCTTCGAGGCGTTGAAACGGCGGTTGCAGGCTGAAGGGCTTTTTGCTCCGGAACGGAAGCGTCCTTTGCCGAAATTTCCTTTGCGGGTCGGGGTGGTGACCTCGCCGACAGGAGCGGCTTTGCAGGATTTTTTGAATGTGCTTTGGCGGCGAAACCCGCATATCGAAGTGATTTTGAACCCCGTCCGCGTCCAAGGTGCCGGTGCTGCCAAAGAAATTGCCCGGGCGATCGGGGAGCTCAACGCCCTTCCGTCGCCGCCGCTGGACGCGATTGTGGTGACGCGTGGAGGGGGGAGCCTGGAAGACCTTTGGGAGTTCAACGAAGAAGAGGTGGCGAGAGCCATCGCGGCATCGCGCATTCCTGTGGTCAGTGCCGTCGGGCATGAAATTGATTTTACGATCGGTGATTTTGCCGCCGATGTGCGGGCGGCGACCCCGAGTGCTGCTGCGGAACTTTTGGCGGCGGAATCCTCTCAACTGCTCCTCTCTCTGGAGCGTGCGAACCGGCGGATGCGGCGGGTTTGCCAAGAGAGGCACGCGTCTTGCGCCGCCCTTTTGCGGAGGATTTCTGCGGCACCGGCATTCCGTTACCCGGAACGCTCCCTGCGAGATTTTTTCTTGGAACTCGATGCCAAAAGCGAGGCTCTTGCGGCAGCGGCAGAAAGGGGGACGGAGGAAATGAAAAAAAAAATCGAGCGGGCGAAGGCCTCGTTAAAATCGCTGCACCCCGCCCGTTGGACTTTGGCGCAGGAGGAAAAACTGCAAGGTTACTCCCGCCGTATTTCATTGGCGGCCAAACAGTTTCATTCTACGGCAAACCAGCGGCTCGCCCGCGCGGAGCAAGTCCTGAAAGCGTTCGACCCCCGCGCCACTCTCGCCCGCGGGTTCACCGCGACTTTCGACAAGGAGGGCCGTTTGCTCAAGAGCGCGGAGGATGCCCGGCGGGCGGGGACGCTGACGACCCACTTTGCGGACGGGCAAACCGTTTCGGAAGTCGTCGCCCCGATTGCTAGCAACCCTTGAAATCCGGTTTTCTTTTTTCGAAGAAAGAGCGGATGCCTTCTTTGTAATCTTCGCTGTCATAGACTTTTCGGCGGACGGCTTGGATCAGCTCGAAGGTTTCTGCGGGAAGCGGGTATCCGCCAGACAAAAGGCGGAACTGTTTTTTGAAGGCGCGGATTGCCAGAGGGGAATTCGCCAAAATTTTTTCCGCGAGAGATTCCGTGAATCCGTGAGATAACTGCTGTGAATCTCTGCAATCAATTGGGCTACAAAGGCT